>JALVRI010000059.1 GCA_027031325.1 Desulfobacteraceae bacterium | reverse complement strand
CCGGAAAGGCGGCCGCGATCGGCGCCACGTATTCCCTTCTTATCTCGAGGGAACTGGGGCCGTTGTAATAAGGATCTACCAGCAGTACGGCATCCACGTCGTGTTCCACCGCATGCCTGGTAGCCTCCAGCGCTTCGTTGGTGTTGTTGCTGCCTGTGCCGGCAATGCAAAGGCACCTTCCCTTTGCCTGGCCGGCCACGATTTCAACAACCTGGTTGTGTTCCTGCCAGCCCAGGGTGGGACTTTCACCCGTTGTGCCAACGGCAAGAATTCCACTTATGCCGTTTTCAATCTGAAATTCGACCAGTCTTTCAAGTCCCTGCCGGTCGATAAGGCTTGCGTCATCGACGAAAGGCGTTACCAGGGCCGTATAACATCCGGCTTTCATTGTTCCCCCTTTTTGGTTGTAAATTAGAGTAAAGTCTGCAGCGAGCTATAAGATGATAATGATCAAACCTTGACACGCGGGCAGGCAATGCAACCGGGTGCATACCCTACCCGCAGTACCTCCTGGGCTTTGGGCGAGAGGATCTTTTCGAAGATAGCTGGAAGTCTCATTTCAAAAGCAGGGCTCCTTGCTGAATTTCCTAACAAATAAAAGAGGATAGCATTTATGTCAAGTGAAATATATCCACCCCGGCCCTGATGGTGAATCGAATTTTCCATGTCGGGGTACAAACTTTGGTTGCAGGCGGCCGGTAGGCCCCCACGCTCCTGTCTTTCAACCCCGTTTTTGCTTGACAACACATGATGCCCATATTACCCGTCTAGCTTTTAGGACAAAAAAATCGCGAGATTCGGCACAATTGCCAATTTACCACCATTAATATAGATAACAGGAGCTTAAATGCCGGTAGCCAAAAACGTAGATGAATTTATTGCCAAACAAAGGGCCGCCATCGCCTCGAACCCCGAATGCGGCACGTCCCATTATAACCTTGGAATTGCTCTTCTGGGCAAAAAACAATATCAAGAGGCTGAGAAAGAGTTCCTCGAAGCCGTGGAGTGCAGCCCCGGTCTGGCAGAGGCCTATGTGCAGCTCGGTGGGCTTTGCCTGCGCAAGGGTGACCTTGAAGGTTGCCTGGAATGGAACAAAAGAGCCGTCAAGGCCCGTCCCGGATTTTCCGAAGGCTGGGGAAACATCGGCTTTGTCCACATGCAACGCGGTGAAGTGGATGAAGCCATAAAAGCCCTGGAAAAGGCGACCATGTTCAATTTCCGCTTCGTCCAGGCTTTCACTACCCTGGCAAGCGCCTATCTCTTAAAAGGGATGCTCGATGAAAGTATCGAGGCCGGCCTGAAGGCCGTCAAGCTGGAACCCAAATTCGCCGTAGCCCATAACAATCTGGCCATCGCCTATCTTGAAAAGGGTGATCTGGAGCAAGCCCGCCGGCATGCAAGGACAGCCTTGGACCTGGGTTACGAAGTGGCGCCCCAAATTTTGAAAGATCTGGGAATGGAATCACTAACTTCATGACCCAAGCCACCAATCCTTGCGGCCCCGAGGAATTTTTTGAACACGCCTTTTGAATTTTTTCTGGAAACGACCACACGGCCGGTAAGGCCGGAGGACCCGCTCTGGGATGAACAATTGCCGTCAGGACCGCAAACAAGGTCCCGCCCGGACGGCGACTCATCCCTGACCTACGGTAATCTCTTCCTGGCGGTGGCTGATTTTATGGAAAGCGCGGTTGCCGGTGCCAGGCCGGAACTTTTGGATATCCGGAATTCGACGCCTGTCCGCATTCAGCTGGTCAAGCACGGAGCTTTCTACCATCCCTGCCGGATCGACGTTCCGCCCGGAAACCGGCCCTTGGTGGTCAACGTGGCGGTCTCCCGGCCGGGCCGCGAAACCATCCGATCCGAATTCAAGGCCCTGGCAAAACTGGGCGCTTTCCAGGCAGCCGGGTTCGTACCCGAAGTCTACCTCCTGGGCCATGGCTGCTGTCCCGGGGGGCAAAAAGTACCCATGTTTGTGGGACAATGGCTGAATGACTTCCACGAATTTCACCTCGGTCTGGACGATGGCCGGCTTGTTGTACTGGTCTGGAATTGCGACGGCGGCAGACAGGTCCTGGCGCCAATCCAGGTTAGGGAAATCATACGCCAGGCAGCCTTCATCCTGGCCGCCTGTTACGACCCGATTTCCATGGAAGCCATATCCGGATTCCACCATGCCGCCGGAGATCTTGTGGTTCGACCAGGCAGGGGCGACAATCTTCAGGTCCGCTTGATCAGTGTCAGGGATTACCGGCCCCTGGCCGGACGGACGGATGGCGAACCGGATTTACCCACGATCCTCGATGGATTATTAGTGCTGTTTTTAAAATCGTCTTTCCAGCTTCGTCTTGACCGCCTGGACGGAGTCGGCAGCTACGCTCTTTATCCGCCATGGATCCTCGAGGCTTTCTGGCCCGGGTTTGCCGAAGGTGTCAGCTGGTCTCTGAAGGCCCTCGGCCTTCCGGTCGAGCTGACCGCCATCATGATCGACTATTTCCGCAACCACTCACTGGAAGACTGGAAGGAGATATCCTCCAGCTGGCTGCGACGTTATCCGGAAACGAGTCCCCAAAGACAACTCCTGGAGGCAGACATCGAAAACCATCTTGCCTGCCTTCAAAAGGCGGTCCGGCAATAATCGCCCGTCACTATTTCAGCCTTCCGACACTTCGGCCCACCACACAATGTTGCGTTAAAATAAGCGCTGGGCACAAAATAATGTGTGCGGATGGAATGCCGGCAGGCTGACGCCCGCAGCCCTTAAGAGCCGGGCCTTTTTTATTGACAAGTGGCGGTAAAAATTTTATATCTGCGCCTTGCATAACTGTTTGCAACGTCAGCAAGTGCGAGCAAACCCCATGATCCCGATCCGGGGTTGGTTTGGATGATGAAGGAGACCGGGCGTCTCCATGAGGTTGGAGTTACGACCCCTCGTTTAGAGCGTGGTTTTATCCGCAACGAACCTATCCGTTCAGAAGGTATAATTAAAAGCCGATTCAATTGCGAGAGGAGGTGAAACACCCCGCAAAAATTTTGCATCAGGTAGGTTGATCATCTTTATTAATCGAATGGAGGTAAAACGATGGCAAAACATGAAACCCCTATGTTGGACCAGCTTGAATCTGGGCCATGGCCGAGCTTTGTTTCAGACATGAAAGCTTTGGCCGAAAAACGGGCCAAGAATGAAGAGGGCATCGAGTTTCAGATTCCCACCGACGTCGTGGAGGATATCCTGGGAGTCCTGGAACTGTCCTACAAGCACGGCCGGACCCACTGGAAGCATGGTGGCATCGTGGGTGTCTTCGGTTACGGCGGTGGAGTCATCGGCCGTTACTGCGACCAGCCCGAAATGTTCCCCGGGGTGGCTCACTTCCATACCATGCGCGTCAATCAGCCCGGCGGCAAGTTCTACACCACCGACTACCTGAGAAAACTCTGCGATCTGTGGGATTTTCGCGGCAGCGGCGTCATGAACATGCACGGGTCCACCGGTGACATCATCTTCCTGGGAACCACGACCCCCCAGCTGGAAGAGATTTTCTACGAAATGACCCACAACCTGAACCAGGACCTGGGCGGTTCCGGATCCAACCTTAGAACCCCGTCCGACTGTATCGGACAGGCCCGTTGCGAATTCGCCTGCTACGATACCCAGGACCTGTGTTACGACCTGACCCAGGAATACCAGGACGAGCTTCATCGTCCGGCATTTCCCTACAAGTTCAAGTTCAAGTTCGACGGCTGCCCCAACTGCTGCGTGGCATCCATCGCCCGTTCCGACCTTTCCTTCATCGGCACCTGGCGCGATGACATCAAGATCGACCAGGAAGCGGTCCAGGCCTACATCGGCGGAGAGCTGAAGCCCAACGGCGGTGCCCACAGCGGCCGTGACTGGGGTCCTTTCGACATCCAGAAAGAAGTCCTCGATCTTTGTCCCACCAAGTGCATGTGGATGGAAGGCAAGGAGCTCAAGATCGACAACAAGGAATGTAACCGCTGCATGCACTGCATCAACGTCATGCCGCGTGCTCTGCGCATCGGTGACGACCGCGGAATAACCATCCTGGCCGGTGCCAAGGCTCCTATCCTGGACGGCGCCCAGATGGGCACCCTGATCGTTCCCTTCATCAAAGCCGAACCGCCATACACCGAGATCAAGGAAAATGTCATCGAACCGATCTGGGATTGGTGGATGGAAGAAGGTAAAAACCGCGAGCGCCTGGGCGAATTGATGAAACGCCAGGGTCTCCAAAAAATGATCGAAATCCTGGGCGTTGATCCTGATCCGCGGATGGTCCAGGAACCGCGCTCCAACCCGTACATCTTCTGGAAAGAAGAAGAAGTGCCCGGCGGCTGGAAACGCGATATCAAAGAATTCAGAAAATACCACCAGAGATAGGAGGGGACAACCATGGCATTCATTTCCTCAGGATACGATCCCGACAATCCGATGAAAGACAGGATTACGGACATCGGACCGCGCAAATATGACGAGTTTTACCCTCCGTTCATCGCCAAAAACAAGGGTAAGTGGCTCTATCACGAAATCCTCCAGCCGGGTGTTCTGGTTCATGTATCCGAAACCGGCGACGAGGTCTATACCGTGCGCGTAGGCGGTGCCCGCCTGATGACCACCTTGCTGGTTCGCGAAATCTGTGAAATCGCCGACAAGCATTGTGACGGTTATGTTCGTTGGACCACGCGTAACAACATAGAGTTCATGGTCGATTCCAAGGACAAGGTACAACCCCTGATCGACGATCTGCAAAGCCGCAAGTTTGCCGGCGGATCCTTCAAGTTCCCGGTCGGCGGAACCGGTGCCGGTGTGACCAATATCGTTCACACCCAGGGCTGGATCCACTGCCACACTCCCGCAACCGACGCCTCGGGTCCGGTGAAAGCGGTCATGGATGAACTCTTTTCCGATTTCCAGAACCACCGCTTGCCGGCCCACGTGCGGGTTTCGCTTGCCTGCTGCCTGAACATGTGCGGAGCGGTTCACTGCTCGGATATCGCCATCTTGGGCTACCATCGCAAGCCCCCCATGCTGGACCATGAATACCTGGACAAGATGTGCGAAATCCCGCTGGCCATCGCCGCCTGCCCGACGGCCGCCATCAAGCCGGCCAAGGTCGAGCTGGAAGACGGCACCAAGGTCAACAGCGTGGCGGTCAACGAAAACCGCTGCATGTTCTGCGGTAACTGCTACACCATGTGCCCGGCCATGCCTCTGGCGGACCAGGAAGGTGACGGCATCGTGATCATGGCCGGCGGCAAGGTCTCCAACCGCATCAGTGCACCCAAGTTCTCCAAGGTTGTTGTGGCCTTCATTCCCAACGAACCGCCGCGTTGGCCCACCACCGCCAAGACCATCAGGAAGATAATCGAGGCTTACGCCGCCGACGCCAACAAGTACGAGCGGCTTGGCGAATGGGCTGAAAGAATCGGTTGGGAACGGTTCTTCGAAAAATGCGAGCTGGAGTTCACCCATCACCTGATCGACGACTTCCGTGATCCGGCCTACTACACTTGGCGCCAGACCTCGCAATTCAAGTTCTAGATCACTTACAGGGCGGAGGGGAATAGCCCCTCCGCCCGTTATCTATCCTTCACGGAAAGGGGTTTTTGAAATGGCTCTGGATTACGAAGAATCCAAACAGAAAATCATCGAGGGCTTGAAGAAAAAACAAAAGACCAAGTCGAAATTTTATTTCAACGACCTGTCCAAGATTCTGAATGCCAAGCCGCGCGAAGCCAAAAAGATAGTCAACCGGATGGTTGAAGAAGGCTTGCTGGAATACTGGTCAAGCGGCAGCACGTCCATGTACGGTCTGCCGGGCACCGGGAAACAGGCCGCAGCTGAGCACGAAGATTAAAAAAGCTTCTGTCACTTCGCAAGGATCCTTGAACCAGGTTCGATCAAACGCGCAGCCTTTACCTCCCGGCATCATAGTTGCCGCCCTGAGGGGAGGTTCGGGCAAGACCATATTCTCGGTTGCAATTATCTCGGCGTTGAAGAACCGGGGCAAGCGGATTGCACCCTTCAAGAAAGGGCCCGACTATATCGATGCCGGCTGGCTGGCTCTGGCTGCCGGCCGGCCTTGTTATAACCTTGACACTTTCCTGATTGAATCCAGCAAGATATCCGCCTCCTATTACTACAATTGTCAGGATTCAGATTTTGCCGTCATCGAGGGCAACCGTGGTCTATACGATTGTATCAATCTGGAAGGAAAGACCAGCACGGCTGAACTTGCAAAGCAACTTGGTCTTCCTCTAATCCTCTGCCTGGATGCCACCAAGACAACCCGCACCATGGCTGCTGTGGTAGCAGGCTGCCAGCAGTTCGATCCTGACGTCAACATCGCAGCCGTCATCCTCAATCGGGTGGCAGGACCGCGGCACCGGAAAATCCTCACCGACAGCATTGAAAAGTTCTGCGGCATTCCTGTTGTGGGATCCGTTCCCAAGCTGCGCGCCGGCACTGCTTTTCCTGAGCGCCACATGGGGCTGGTACCCACACCTGAGCACACCTGGGCGCGCAAGGCCATTGATCAAATCGCAAGGCTTGCAGAACGCCATCTGGATCTGGACGGTATTGAAAACCTGGCCAAGGCCGCTAGAAGACGATCTGAGAACAAAACCGCACCACTTGTGGATTCCGACTTGCCGCTTGCAAGGGTATGCCACCATCAGCGCAGTAAAACCTCACCTGTCTGCCGCATCGGCGTGCTTTGTGACTCTGCCTTTCAGTTCTATTATCCTGAGAACCTGGAAGCTCTTGAATGCGCAGGTGCCCGCCTGGTTTATACCAGCCCTTTGAGCGACAGGACCCTTCCCGAGGTCGACGCCTTGTACATTGGGGGAGGATTTCCGGAAACCCATGCCCAAAAACTTTCTGCCAACAGGATTTACAATCAACGCATCAAGGAATTGGCCGAGCAGGGCATGCCGATATACGCCGAATGCGGGGGCCTGATGTACCTGGGCAAAGCCCTGGTCCTTGAAAACCAGGCCTTTCCCATGACAGGCGTCTTGCCGGTTGTCTTCGGTCTTTCCAAGCGTCCCCAGGGACATGGCTACACGATTTTGAAAGTAACGCGCGCAAATCCCTTCTTCAAGAAGGGAACCATCATCAGGGGTCATGAATTTCACTATTCAACGATTGAGCAAATCACCTGCGAGCCCGATGACTTTGCATTCGCAGTGCAGAGGGGAAACGGCATAGCCCGGGGAAAAGACGGGCTGTGCTATAAAAACGTTTTGGCCACCTACACCCATATCCACGCCCTGGGTACCGAACAATGGGCACCGGCGCTTGTCAAGGCGGCCGTTGCCTTCAAAA
>JALVRI010000058.1 GCA_027031325.1 Desulfobacteraceae bacterium | reverse complement strand
AGCCCTCGAAATGCTCAAAAACGCCGTCATCTCGGCCGACGGGATCTTCCCCATGTGCCAGGACACCGGTACGGCCATCATTATCGGCAAAAAAGGCCAGCTGGTATGGACCGGGGGCGGAGACGAAAAAGCCCTGGCCCGCGGAGTCTTCAAGGCTTACACAAAGGGCAACCTGCGTTATTCCCAGAACGCACCCCTGACCATGTACGAGGAGAAAAATACCGGTTGCAACCTGCCGGCCCAGATCGAGTTGTATGCCGTTGACGGCGATCAGTATTCTTTCCTCATGCTGGCCAAGGGCGGCGGATCTGCCAACAAGACCTACCTTTACCAGGAAACCAAGGCCGTTCTCAATCCTGAGACCCTGGTGGATTTCCTGGTTGCCAAGATGAAATCCCTGGGAACGGCGGCCTGCCCGCCCTACCACCTGGCAATAGTGGTAGGTGGAACCTCGGCCGAAACCAACCTCAAGACGGTCAAGCTGGCCTCGGCCCGTTACCTGGACGGCCTGCCGGTTGCGGGCAGCCAAACCGGCCATGCCTTCCGCGATCTGGAACTTGAAAAGGAGCTTTTGCAACGCTCGCGCAAGCTGGGTATCGGGGCCCAGTTCGGAGGCAAGTATTTTTGCCACGATGTGCGTGTCATCCGCCTGCCGCGTCATGGGGCCTCGTGTCCCATCGGTATTGGAGTTTCGTGCAGCGCCGACCGCAACATCAAGGCCAGGATTACAGCCGAGGGTATCTTCCTGGAAAAGCTCGATACCGACCCGGCTCGCTTCCTGCCGCAGCCGGATACGGAAACAGATGATGCCGTCAGAATCGACCTGGAACGGCCCATGGACGAAATCCGCTCCATCCTCACAAAGTACCCGGTTGCCACCCGCCTGCTGCTTTCAGGCAGGATCGTCGTGGCCCGTGACATCGCCCATGCCCGCCTCAAGGAGCGCCTGGACAAGGGCCAGGACCTGCCGGACTATTTCCGGCAACGGATAATCTATTACGCCGGCCCTGCCAAAACTCCCGAAGGTTATCCGGCCGGCAGCTTCGGCCCCACCACCGCCGGCCGAATGGACCCTTACGTGCCCATATTCCAGGCCAAGGGAGCTTCCCTGGTCATGCTGGCCAAGGGAAACCGCTCCAGGATAGTTACCGATTCATGCCGCAAGTACGGCGGGTTCTACCTGGGTTCCATCGGCGGTCCCGCCGCCCGCCTTGGCAAAGAGTGCATCACCGGGATGAAGGTGCTGGAATTTGCCGAGCTGGGAATGGAGGCCATCTACGAAATAACCGTCAGGGACTTTCCGGCCTTCATCCTGGTGGACGACAAGGGCAACGACTTTTTCGAAGGCCTGTTGGATTGAGAACCGGCGGCAGCCCCGCAAAAGTTGCCGGCATAATAAAAGCCTGAAAAAATCTGTTACAAGACAATCATTGGCATGTATAGTATATTGTCATGTAATAAAAATTTCTGGCCGACGGAGATTCTCCCATGAAGATCGAAGCCATCGAGCTGGTTAATTTCAGGCCTTTCAAAAATGCCCGCATGACGGGAATTCCCAGCCTCTGCGTCATTGTCGGCGCCAATGGATCGGGTAAATCAACCCTGTTTGACGTGTTCGGATTCCTGAAAGACGCCCTTACCGACAACGTCCATAAAGCTCTGAGTAAAAGAGGAGGATTCAGAGAGGTCCGCAGCCGGAATTGCCGGGGACCAATCAAGATCACCATCAAGTTCCGCCAGAAACATACGGACCCACTTGTCACCTATCACCTTGCCATCGATGAAAAGAAGGGCCGTCCGTTTGTCTCTCGCGAAATCCTGAAATACCGGCGTGGAAGCAGGGGAAAGCCATGGCATTTCCTTGATTTCAGCAACGGCAAGGGCACAGCGGTAACCAACGAACTGGAACAGGTAGCGGACGTAAATGAGCTTGAGCGGGAAGAACAAACCCTTGCCGATCCATCCATTCTGGCCATAAAGGGACTGGCCCAATTCCAGCGTTTTCCGGTAGCCATGAAATTCGGCCGTCTCATAGAAAACTGGCATGTCTCAGATTTCCATATCAGCAGCGCCCGCCGCGTTCCCGACGATGCTTATGCAGAACACCTCTCCCGGGAAGGAGAAAACCTTGCACTTGTAACCCAGTACCTGTTTGAGCACCACCGGGAACTTTTCGACAAGGTTTGCAGCAAACTTGCCGCAAGGGTTCCGGGGTTGGATCGAGTGGAAGCCAAGACAACCGAAGATGGACGGGTTCTGCTTAAATTCCGGGATCAGGCTTTCAAAGACCCCTTCCTGGCGCGTTACGTATCAGATGGAACACTGAAGATGTTCGCCTACCTGGTGCTTTTGTACGATCCTTCCCCCCATCCCTTACTGTGCGTGGAGGAGCCTGAAAACCAACTTTACCCTATTCTTCTGGAAGAACTGATAGAAGAATTCCGGCTCTACGCCATTCGAGGAGGACAAGTCTTTGTATCCACCCACTCGCCGGATTTTTTAAACGGCGCCAGGCTTGAAGAAGTATTTTGGATTGAAAAAAAAGACGGTTACAGCCACATCAGGCGAGCCAAGGACGACCCCCAGATCGCAGCTTACATGGAACAAGGCGACAAGATGGGGTACCTGTGGAAACAAGGCTTTTTCGAAGGGGCTTTCACGACATGACACCCCACCTGGTGTTTTTGCTGGAAGAACGCTCTGCCAGGGAAATGCTGAACGGACTGCTGGAGAAAATTTTGCCGGCTGATGTTTCCTGGCGCTGTATCATCTTCGAAGGCAAGCAGGATCTTGAAAAACAGCTGGTCAGGAGAATCAGGGGTTACCGCGTGCCGGGTGCAAAGTTCATCGTCCTGAGAGACCAGGATGCCGCCGACTGCCATGCAATCAAAGCCAGGCTGAAAGCCCTTTGCCGGCGCGCCGGCCGGCCGGAAACATTTGTCCGCATCGCCTGCAGGGAAATCGAAAGCTGGTACCTGGCCGATCTGGAGGCCGTTGGAAATGCATTGGGAATCAAAAAACTGGCCAGGCTGCAGGCAAAAAGTAAATACCGCCATCCTGACAAGCTACAGTCCCCGGCAAAAGAGCTGGAAATTCTCACCAACGGCCGTTACCAGAAAATCAGCGGATCAAGATTAATCGGCAGGCTGCTTGACCCTGATAACACCCGGTCCCACAGCTTTCAGGTTTTTCTCAAGGCCATCCTGGCTGCTGCTGCGCCTCCCTGCAACGACGGACGGGCTTTCGGGCGGGGGCAAGATCAAGGTTGACGAACGGCCACAGCGCTGTTAGCTATTATGTGACTACCCCCAAGCGTTATACCGGCCCAAGTTCCGGCCGGTTTCAGTATCCCTTCTTCCCACCCCAAGCAGGGAGGTTTGCCATGAAACGCTTGTTTGGTCTTGCCTGTTTTTGCCTGTCCGTCCTGGTCTTATTGCCGGTTGCAGCCCCGGTTGCGGCCAAAACCATCACCGTCGGCATCGTAGACTGCTACAGCGGCCCGCCCAGCACCTATACCAATGACGTGCGGGACGCTTTCAAGCTGGAGATCGATCGCATCAACGCCGGCGGCGGGGTTTTGGGTCACAAGATCGAGTTTGTCACCCGGGACAGCAAGTTCAAGGTGGACATCGGACTTTCGGCCGCCAAGGAACTGATCTACCGCAAGAACGTCGATATCATGATGGGGACCATCAACAGCGCCCTGGCCCTGGCCATATCCGACCTGTGCCGCAAAGAGAAAGTTCCTTTCCTGGTCACCTTTGCCAAAAGTGCCAAGATAACCGGTGCCAAGGGGCACGACTATGTCTTCTCGATCACCGAGAACACTGCCCTGGCAGGCAAGGCCGCTGCAGTGGGGCTTGCCAAAAAGCCTTATCTCAAATACTGGATCGCCGGTGACGACTACGAATACGGCCATGCCATCGCCGATGCGGTCTGGAACAACCTCAGGAAACTGAAGCCCCAAGTCACCCTCCTGGGCCAGTCCTGGTGGAAAGTGGGCGAACCGGATTTCACACCTTACATCACCGCCATCCTGTCGGCCAAGCCCGACGCGGTCATAGTGGCCACCGGCGGCCGCGACTGCGTGCCTTTCCTCAAGGCCGCCAAGGCCACGGGGTTCAACAAGCGGGTGCCCTTCTACATGCACACGGCAACCGAGCTTTCAACTCTCAAACCCCTGGGGCTCAACGCTCCTGAAGGTGTTATCGGAACCTCGAATTACTTTTTCTATTACCCCGAGAGCCCCGAGAACCAGGCTTTCGTGAAGCGTTTCGAGGCCGCCTACAAGCGCAAACCGGCAGTAGGCGCGATCTACGGCCTGCTGGCGGCCCGTTTCATAGCCGGGGCGTACCGCAAAGCCGGCAAGGTCAAGCCGCAAGCCTTCATCAAGGCCATGGAGGCAATGACGGTAGACAGCCCGATAGGCAAGGTGACCATGCGGGCCTGTGATCACCAGGCCATGCTGCCCATGTTCATGGGTACGACCAAAAAAGTGTCCGGCTACAACTTCCTGATAGCCGATGATATCGTCACCATTGCCGGAAAAGACGTCATGCCAGGCTGCGACGAGATTGCCCGGCAACGAAAAAAATAACCCCATCTGAGGGGGACCCAAACCAGCAATGCATTCCGGCGGGATAACTTTCGCGGCCTTGATGCAACAAGTATTGGTGGGGCTCAGCCGTACCACCATCCTTTTTATCGTCTCTTCCGGCCTGAGCCTGGTGTTGGGGGTGCTGCGCATCCCCAACGTGGCCCATGGCTCCCTGTACATGATCGGGGCCTTCGTCACCTTCTCGGTCGCAAACTTTTACGGTCAGACCGGTTTCGGTTTCATCGCCGCCCTGGTACTGGCGCCCTTGGTGGTGGCCGCCGTCAGCCTGGTCCTTGAAAGGGGATTGCTCTGCCGGCTCTACGATCGCGAGCACCTGATGCTGCTGCTCTTCACCTTCGCCTTCACCCTGATCTTCGCCGACCTGGTCAAGATGATCTGGGGCTCGGATTACCGCAGCCTCAACGCTCCTGCCTGGCTGCAGGGATCCTTCGACCTGGCGGGCCTGCCTTTTCCGCGTTACAGTCTTTTCCTGCTGATAATGGGCCCCCTGGTGGCCCTGGGGCTCTGGCTGCTTACCAACAAGACCAGAATAGGCAAGATAGCCCGGGCCGCAGCCGTGGACCGCGAGATGGTGGACGCCATCGGCATAGATGTCAGCCGGGTCTTTGCGGCCGTTTTTGTAATCGGGTGTTACCTGGCCGGGCTGGGCGGGGCCCTGGTGGCTCCCACCCAAAACATTACCCAGGGGATGGATCACACCATCATCATCGAGGCTTTCCTGATAGTCATCATCGGCGGGCTGGGTAACATCTGGGGGGCCTTGCTGGGAGCAGCGATCTTCGGCCTGACCGACGCCATAGGCATCCTTGTCTGGCCCCAGTTCGCCATCGTCTTTCCTTACATGGCCGTGGTCATAGTCCTGCTGATAAGGCCCCGGGGCCTGCTCAAGGCAATCTGGTAGGGGCGACGGACAGTGAAACCTGAAAATACGGGCATAAAAAAAACAGCGGCGGCCCTGGGAACCGTGGCCGGTTTCATGCTCCTGGCCTTGATCCTGCCCCGCTATTACCTCTACCTGCTGGCCCTGATCCTGACAACCGGACTGCTGGCAACCAGCCTCAACCTGGTCCTCGGTTTCGGAGGCATGTACCAGTTCCACCACGCGGTTTTCTACGGAACGGGTGCCTACTGCCTGGCCCTGATCCTGACCAAGACCGGATTGCCGGCCTGGCTCGGTTACCTGGCCGCCCCCCTGGCGGCGGCCCTGCTGGGTTTGATCATGGGCCTGCTGACAGTGCGCCTTTCGGCCCTTTACTTCGGCATGCTCCAGATCTCGCTCGGTTCTTTGGTTTGGGCGATTGTTTACCGCTGGTATTCTTTTACCGGCGGCGACGACGGTATCCACGGTATTCCGGTGCCCGATCTTATAGGCACATCCAGGGGGGCCTATCTCTTCGTGGTCCTGGTTACCGGAGCCTGCCTGGCCGTGATGTACCGTATCGTGACCTCCCCGTTCGGAATGGTCTTTACCGGTATCCGCGACAACCCCGAACGCTGCCGGGCGGTAGGCATAAACGTAACCGGCCATCAACTGGCCGGCCAGGTTATGGCCGCCTTTTTCGCCGGGGTGGCAGGCACCCTCTTTGTGACCGTGGAAGGGTCCGTGTTTCCCGACATGATGTTCTGGACCCTTTCCCTCGAAATCCTGATCATGTGCCTGCTGGGAGGTTGGTTCACCTTCTTCGGCCCCCTGCTGGGAGCAGCCATCATAGTTGTGCTGCGGACCGTGGTGGGCAGTTACACCGAGTACTGGACCCTGGTGCTGGGGGTCGTTTTGATCTTGTTGATCTTCTTCCTGCCCGAAGGGGTTCTGGGCATGATCAGGCGGGGAGGCGATAATGCTGCGGGTAAATGAGCTGGTCAAGACCTTCGGCGGTTTCAAGGCGGTCGACGGCGCCCATCTCCACGTGGCTCCCGGCGAAGTGGTGGCGGTAATCGGTCCCAACGGCGCCGGCAAGACCACCCTCTTTCACCTAATAACCGGCCAGCTTGTCCCGGACCGGGGTGAAATCCTTTTCAAGGGTAAAAATATCGCCGGGCTTCCCCCTCACAAGGTGTGCCGCCGCGGAATAGCCCGCTCTTACCAGGTGGTAAACGTATTCGACCGGCTGACAGTGCTTGAAAACGTCCAGATAGCTGTCCTGGCCCGCCAGAGCAAAACATGGAACCTGTTTCAGACTGCTTCCCGGATGTGCCTGGAAGATACCATTCGGATTCTGCAAAACGTGGGACTGGCCGATAAGGCCGACAGGATCTGCGCGAACCTTTCCCATGGCGACCGCAAGGTGCTGGAAATAGCCATCACCCTGGGCAGCAAGCCCGAGCTGATAATCATGGACGAGCCCACCGCCGGCATGTCACCCGAAGAAACCGCGGCCACCCTCAAGCTGATGCAGCGGCTTTGCAGGCAGATGGGCCTGACTCTCCTTTTTTGTGAACACGACATGGAAATGGTTTTTTCAATCGCCGACCGGATCATGGTCATGCAGCAGGGCCGGACCATCATCCAGGACATACCCGAAAGGGTACGGGCCGACAAACGGGTCCGGGAAGCCTACCTGGGAGGTGCCGATACATGCTCAGCCTGAAAGATATTCATACCTACTACGGCCTGAGCCACGTACTTTTCGGCATTTCGCTGGAAGTCGAGCCCGGTGAAATCGTTTGCCTGCTGGGCCGTAACGGGGCCGGCAAGAGCACCACCATGCGCAGCATCATCGGCCTGACACC
>JALVRI010000057.1 GCA_027031325.1 Desulfobacteraceae bacterium | reverse complement strand
CGGATCTGGTCCCTGGATGAAGATCGGAAACTGCCGCCGGCCCGCCACAGCCTGGATGCCGCCGGCGGCATCGTCATGCCGGGGCTGGTCAATGCCCATACCCATCTTCCCATGACCCTTTTCCGGGGCCTGGCCGACGACCTGCCCCTGATGACCTGGCTGGAAGAGCACATCTTCCCGGCCGAGGCCCGTCATATCAATCCGGACAGTGTTTACTGGGCCTCATTGCTCGCTTGTGCCGAGCTGTTGCTGTCCGGGACCACAACCGTTGGAGATGCTTATTTCCTGGCCCGGCATGTGGCCGAGGCGGTGTCCCGGGCCGGATTGAGGGGGGTGCTGGCCCAGGGGGTGATCGATTTCCCGGCCCCGGGTGTGCCTGACCCGTCCGGAAACATCAAGCATGCCCGGGATTTTGTTGCCTGGATGGACCGCAAGGCGGGCGGGCTGATAGAGCCTTCGATTTTCTGTCACTCTCCCTATACCTGCTCGGAGCAAACCCTCCAACAGGCCAAACAGGCTGCCGCTGAACTGGGGGTTGCCTTCCAGGTACACCTTGCCGAAACCAGCGCAGAATACCGGCAGATAGTCGACCGACATGGTTGCAGCCCGGTTGGGTTTGTTGACAGGCTTGGCCTTCTCGATGGCAATACCATCCTGGTCCATTGTGTTCACGTGGACCGGGACGATTTGGCCTTGATTGCCGGGGCCGGGGCACGGATCGTTCACTGCCCCGAGAGCAACATGAAACTGGCTGCGGGGATAGCACCGGTAACAGATATGCTGGATGCCGGGATTTGCGTTGGACTCGGCACCGACGGCAGTGCCAGCAACAACGACCTGGACCTTTTCGGGGAGATGGGCTCGGCGGCCAGGATGCACAAGCTGATCACGGGCGACCCGACGGCCATGGATGCTGCCAAGGTCGTGAAAATGGCCACCATCGGCGGGGCCCGGGTGCTGGGCCTGGATCGGCTGACAGGCTCCCTGGAGCCCGGTAAGGCCGCCGATCTGGCGGTGGTCGATTGCCGGGCTCCCAGCCTTGTGCCGGTTTATCACCCGGCTTCGACCCTGGTTTATGCGGCCAGAGGCCACGATGTCAGCCACGTCATGGTGGGTGGCAGATGGTTGGTGGAAGATGGCCGGCTTGTCGGCATGGACCTGGAAGAGGTGATTGCCAGGGTAAAAGCCCTGGTTGAAAGCTGAATTTGGTATTGTCTTTTCGCCGAGGATGTCGGCCCTCACCGGGGTGCGGTTGACTCAACGGCAATTCTGTTTTCCGGACCTGCCTGTTGCCCAAGTCCGCAATCTTTCAGGGTGAAGATTACCAGAATTTCAGGTTCAGTCTCCCTTTGGCCTTGATGAGGGCCTCTGTAGTCTGTCTCAGGCGCCGGGCGAGGATTTCGGCTATCAGGCGGTAGAGAACGTAACCGAAAGCCAATTTCTCGTTACCTGTCAATTTTTCGATGTAAAAGATATCGGTTGCCAGGCATACCGTGTCCTGGATGGCGAAGGCAGAGGCTGAACGCCTCCCGCTGTCGATGGCACCCATTTCTCCGAATATATCTCCCCGGCGTTTGAGGATAGCTACATCCTTGCCGTTTTTAACGATTCTGACCTGCCCGTACATCAGGAAATAAAGCCAGGTGTCAGATTGGCCTTCCTTGACAATACATTCCCCGGGACGGTAGCGTTTGATCTTGCTCATTTCGATCAGCCTTTCCAGTTCTTCGTCGTTGAAAGGCTCCAAGACCGGAATTTTCTTTATATTTTCAATGAACTCCATATTTCTGTCCAAAAAAGGCGATTCTTGCATGCAGATTCCTCCCTCACCGGCTATACGGGTATTGTCGGTTCCCTAAATATTTGCTGGGTTTCGCCCCCTTTCATCACTGCAAAAATCAAGCCACTAGAGTGGTATGGCCGCTAAGATTTCCCGCGAACTTCAGAATCTCTTTTGTTCAGCAAATCCAAGCCAATAGAAAACGGATGGATGTGAAGATATTCCGGGACCGGTGAATCGGGCCTAGCAGCGGCTGATGTTCAATATATAAAACTTGGCGTATATAAAAGCAGACGCCTTGCTATTTTTCCAAATCCGGGGATATTTCGGGCCGGTGGCCATAGTTGACCTTTACCAGGAACAGGCCCTGGGCCGGGGCGGTTGGTGGTGCCAGGCGGCGGTCCCTGGCTTCAAGCAGGCGGGGGATATCCCCCGGCTCGAGGCGTTCCAGGCCGGTTTCAACCAGGGTGCCTACGATATTGCGCACCATGTGACGCAGGAAGCCGTCGGCTTCCATGGTTATCCGGATCAGTCCCCGGCTGTTTGGTTCGAGTTCGGCGCGCATGATGGTGCGTACGCTGTGGGAGCGCGGGCTGCCGGCGGCCTCGAA
>JALVRI010000056.1 GCA_027031325.1 Desulfobacteraceae bacterium | reverse complement strand
GCGGCCCAGTTCGGTTACCGCATCAAGCTCCTGGCCATCAGCAAGGACCACGGTGACAGAATAGAGGCCCGCGTCCATCCGACCATGATTCCCTTTGACAACATCCTTTCCAACGTCAACGGCACCCTCAACGCCATCGCGGTCACCGGCGACGCGGTCGGCGATATCCTCCTTTACGGACACGGTGCCGGGATGATGCCGACTGCTAGCGCAGTAATCGCAGACATAGTCGACATCGCCCGTAACCTGGCTGCCAGGGCTTCAGGAAGGCTTCCCCTGCTGGCCTGCCAGCCTGATCGAATCCGGCCCAAGCCGATAATGCCCATCAGCCAACTGGTGACCCATTACTATTTCCGCTTCGAAGCCAAGGATCAACCCGGGGTGCTGTCAAAAATAGCCGGAATCCTGGGCAAGTATGGCATCAGCATATCATCCGTCCACCAGAAAGGCCGCAAGAGCGAAGGCAGTGTTCCGGTGGTGATGGTTACCCACTTTGCACGGGAGTCGGACGTAAACCGGGCAATGGATGAGATCAAAGGACTCGACGTGGTCCACCATCAACCCATGGTCATCAGGATCGAAAACGACAACCATTTGGAATGATAAAAGGGAGACGCTTGAAACAATGTACATAGTTTGCAGTGACCTTGAAGGAGTACTGGTACCTGAAATCTGGATCGGAGTAGCGGAAAAGACCGGCATCGAAGAACTGAAACTGACCACCCGCGAAATCGCCGATTACGACCAGCTCATGCGCCACCGACTTTCTGTCATGAACGCCAACGGTCTCAAGCTCAATGACATTACCGAGGTAATCGAAACCATCGACCCCCTCGAGGGTGCGGCCGAGTTCCTGAGCTGGCTGCGCTCCAAGACCCAGGTGATCATAGTCTCGGATACCTTTACCCAGTTTGCCGCTCCCTTGATGAAAAAACTCGACTGGCCCACCATCTTCTGCAATTGGCTTACCATAGGGCCGGACGGAACGATCGAGAAATATCATCTCCGCCAGGAAGATGGCAAGCGCAAGGTGGTCGAGGCCTTGCAGCAGGTAAATTTCAAGATCGCCGCCATGGGTGATTCATACAACGATATTACCATGATCCAGGCCGCCGACCATGGTATCCTCTTCCGGCCGCCGGAAAACATAACCGCCCAGTACCCCCAACTCAAGGCCGCCTACAACTACGATGACCTGAAATCGTTTTACAGTGAATTGTTGAACGGATCATGCTGACCCATCGCACCAAATACCGCGTGATTTACGGTGACACCGACAAAATGGGAATTGCCTACCATGCCAACTACCTGCGCTGGTTCGAAATCGGCCGGACCGAACTGTTCCGCGCCTGGGGTCTGCCCTATCGTGAAATCGAGAAAAAGGGAATAATGCTGCCGGTTTCGGAAGTCAAATGCAAGTACCTTGCTCCGGCCAGGTACGACGACCTGCTGATAATCGAAGCCGGCTTCGACCCTGAATCCAGGGCCGCCCTGAAAGTCGATTACCGGGTCACCAGCGAGGACCGGCAGACTGTTCACGCCACCGGTTACAGCCGGCATGCCTGCGTGGATGCCAACGGCAGGGTTATCCGTCCCCCGGCCTTCATAACCGAGCTTATCCGCAGGAACAGCAAATGACCATTTTTGCTGAAACCGAAAAGGGATTGCTGCTGGAAGTTTATGTTCAGCCCCGTTCTTCCAAAAGCGGCCTGGCGGGTATTTTCGACGGGCGCCTGAAGATCAGGCTCAAATCTCCGCCGGTGGACGACGCCGCCAACAAGGAATGCCTCCGGTTTCTGGCCAAACAACTTGGGCTGCCAAAATCACGCTTAATCCTTGTCTCCGGCAAGACCCGGAGGCGCAAAAGGATATTGATCGGTTGGCCGGCCGGGGGGAGCCGGACCAAGCAGGCAAAAGAACTGTGCCGCCGTCTAAAGGACCTGTTGAAAACGACCTAATTTTTACTTGACTTGGACGCTCAAGGCTATTAACTATAGCGTTTCACATAATTGATGCGGGGTGGAGCAGTCTGGTAGCTCGTCGGGCTCATAACCCGAAGGTCGGAGGTTCGAATCCTCCCCCCGCTACCATCGACTTCAAGGGGTTACGTTAATCGGTGACCCCTTATTTTTTCGCTCCCAAACCCTATTCCCAGTATCCGCCAACAATTTCATCATCCCCTAAGAAAACTCTATACTGGTTTTTTCCAGGCTTCATACCTTCAGCTTGTCATATTGCCCCATTTTTGGGAACCTTTATTCCGGATATTGCAGCCCGCGAGTTTGCCGAAGATGCGAGGCGGAGGGCAGGCAGACCTACTCTAGTACTTCAACTGCATGCCAACAACGCAGGTTCGGTAAAATAGCAAGCCCCTTGCAGCTTCAAATGCCTTGGC
>JALVRI010000055.1 GCA_027031325.1 Desulfobacteraceae bacterium | reverse complement strand
AAAGTCACCCTGGCAGCCGACCAGAAAAAACTGCGGGCCGCCATGGTCGGCCTGTACCTGGAAAGCGGCCTTACGCCGCCATACTTCAAAGAGGTATGCGCCAAGTTGCAAATTGAACCGCAGCAGGGCCGCCAGGTTCTGGAGCTGATCTTGTCAGAAGGCATCCTGGTAAAAGTTAAAAACGATCTCTACTTCCACCATCGGCCCTTGGAGGATCTTAAGCGAAACCTGGTGAAATACCTGACCGAACACCGGGAAATCAACACCGGCCGGTTCAAGGATATGACTGGAGCTTCACGCAAATTTGTGATACCCTTATTGGAGTATTTCGATTCATGCCAGCTGACCATCAGGGTCGGTGACAGTCGAAGACTGCGGAAAAAAGCAGGTCAATGACTCCATCAAACCAATCCGATCATTTCCGAGGAGACGGTATGAACGAAAAAAACTCGGCCGACAATGGAAGCGAAACCAAAAAGAAATCCAAGTTTTTCGCCTTCAAACGTCTGGCCGGCGGTCTAGTGCTGCTGATTGCCGCCCTCTGGATCCTGGCGGTAGTACTGGGATATTTCAGGAACCCGTTCCATCCGGTTGCCAAGCAAGACACCAGCCGGCCGGCACAGCACTCCCGGAGCCAAAAAGCAACCGCCCCCGCCAAGGCGCAGAAACAAGCTCCAGCGCTACCGGCAAACCGGGACAAGAATGAAGCCGTCGTCCATGCCGAACAACAGCCGCCTGCGGCCGGGCAGCAGGCCGCAACAGATGGCAGCGCCAAAGGCCACCTGGTGCATAGTCCTGCCAACCATCCTGCCGGCGAACCCAGGGAGCAGGCCACCAAGAATACCGGTGACCATCATGTCAAGAATACCGGTGGCCATCGTGTTACGATGGTGGAAAAACCTGCCCAACCGGAAAGTTTTGGCGCAACCAAGCCGGTCCCGGAGCATTCCGCACCCAAGAGCTCCAAGATACCGGCCACCCACCCGGTCATCGAAACAACGACCAAAACAAAGCCGGTGGGCGTGGCTTTTGTGGAAGCCACCATCCAGCCTTTGGATTATGAGCTGAACGAACGTTTCTGGGGTTGGCGCCCCAATGATATCATCAACATTACCGACAACATCAATAACTTCCAACTGGGAGTCCTGGAGGTAACCCGGCGAACGGCGGTCGTTCTATCAGAAAGGATTTCGCGTACCGGGACCAATGACGCCCTCGATCCGAACCTGGAAAACGCCATGAACTGGTTCATGATCAAGGCCGATCGTTACTGGTTTCCGTCTGCCGAATCGAAATACAAAGAAGGACTCAAAGAACTTGCCAAGTACAAAGAAAAACTGATGGAAGGCAGGGCAAAGTTCTACACCCGCTCAGACAGCCTTATCCCCTTGCTCTCCTCTTACGAGGACTTGCTCGGAAGTTGTGATGAAAATCTGGTCAAGGCTTTTGAAGAAGACGGATCACCGGTCAGTTTTTTCAAAGCCGACGATTATGTCTACTATGCCCGGGGAGTAGCCAGTGCCATGCTGACCATCCTGGAGGCTGTCGGCCACGAATATATTTCAATCCTGGAAAGCCGGCATGGGACCGAGCTGCTCCACCATGCCATCGAGTCCTGCAAGCGGGCAGTCGAAATAGACCCCATCATGGTCATCAACTCGGAGCTTGACGGAATATTTGCAAACCACCGCGCCAACATGGCCGCTCCCATAAGCCATGCCAGGTTCTACCTGGGGCAATTGATAAAAACATTGTCCACCTGATTCCCGGTCCCCGGGACCGGTGCACTGCCCTGCCAGGACGCCGGCCCGGCAAGAGGAAGATGTCGAGGTTGACATAGGCCGAAGGCAAGCAAAGGTTCCGCCGCCACCGGAACCGTCAACCGATATTTCCGGCAAGAAGGCGGCAAATGCCATCCAGCCGAAGCAGTCCATCCAGGTTCAACCGCAGGCGCCCCCGTTCCAGTTCGCCCCAGCCTTCCCGCACTATAACCTCCAGGCCGCGGCCGACCGCCGGATACAAGGTGGCAAAATCCTTTTCCAAAACCTCCAGATCAAGGCCGGCGGCAGTCCGCAGGCCAAGATAGATCCTTTCCAGCAACTGCTGCTGGGCTGTCAGCACTTCCCGGCCTGAGCGCGGAAGACATCCCCGCCCGGTTGCCTCCAGATATTTGTCCAGCGAGCTGCAGTTCCAGGATCTTTGTTTTTCGCCGTCGAAACTGTGGGCAGACGGTCCCAGGCCCAGATACGGTTGATAGGACCAATACTTGGAGTTGTGACGGGATACGAAGCTGGATGAAGTATTGTCCACCTGCCGGGCGAAATTGGAAACCTCGTAGTGCATCCAGCCGCGATCTTCCAGGAATGAAACCGTAAACACGAATAGTTCGGCAACCTTACGATCATCCAGCCTGACCGCCTTGCCTCGTCTCTCAAGGGCCGAAAACTCGGTTTCACCTTCAACGGTCAGCATGTAACACGAAATATGCTCCGGGACGGCCGCAACGGCCTGCAGCAGGTCCTGCTCCCACAAAGCGGCCGTTTGTCCGGCCAGGCCGTAAATCAGGTCCAGGCCGAGATTGTCAAAACCGGCCCGGCGGGCGCTCTCAATGGCCCGGCGGGCCTGGCGTCCGCTGTGAATACGCCCCAGAAAGTCGAGGATACCGTCATCGAACGACTGCACCCCCAGGTTGATGCGGTTGACACCGGCCAGACGGTATTCCCGCAACTTGGCCTCGTCAACGGTGCCGGGATTGGCTTCAATGGTAATTTCGCAATCTCCCGCCAGGTCGATCAACCCGGAAACAGTATCCAGCAGCTCGCCGACCCGGCGGGGAGAAATCAGGGAGGGTGTTCCGCCACCGAAGTAAATACTGTCCACTTCGCAAGACGGTTCAAGCACCATCCCGGCTTCAGCTTTACATGCTTCTATGAAGGGATCAACCAAGTCCAGCCTGACGGTAGAAAAGAAATCACAATAGCGGCAGCGTTTCAGGCAGAAGGGCACGTGAATATAGATCCCGTTTCCACCCGAGACGCTTGGATCGTCAATATCGGGCGCAGGTTTCAAGAACTCTTCTCCAGTTCCTGTTTTACGGCGGCAGCGATTTCCCGGATCACATAGGGTTTTTTGACGTAACTTCCGGCACCCAGCGCCCGGGCCTGTTCCACTCTCGCCGATTCGGAGTATCCACTGGCGATAATCGCCTTTTGATCCGGCCTGATTTTCTTTATTCTCTTGAAAGTTTCCAATCCGTCTATTCCCGGCTCCATGATAAGGTCCAGGATTACCAGATCGGGCTTATGCTTTTTCATGTAATTTACGGCGGCCTCTCCGCTGTTTACACCTGTAACCCGGTATCCCAGCTTGCCAAGAATGCTGGTAGCTATATCGATCTGCTCTTCAGAATCATCGACAACCAAAATTGACTGCCCGTCTCCCTTGAGCCCATCAAGATCGCCAAACTTGTCTTCGGAAGAAGGTCTTTCCCTTGTGGCCGGAAAATAGACGCTAAAAGACGTCCCGATACCCAGCTGGCTGGAAACATCGATCACCCCGCGGTGATCCTTGACCGTGGCCCAGACGACCGCCATTCCCAGACCGCTGCCGCTGCGTCCCATTCTTTTCTTGGTATAAAAAGGTTCGAAGATACGGCTTATGTCTTCCGGAGAAATTCCGACCCCATTGTCGACCACCTTCACAACGACGTAATCGCCCGGCTTCAGATCCGAAGCCTCCAGGGGTTCTGCCAGGTGAAAGTTTTCGGTGCTGATCTTTATGGTACCTCCTTCGGGCATGGCCTCGATGGCATTTGTCACCAGGTTCATGATCATCTTTATCAAATGTACCGAAGATCCCTTGATATCCAGCAAGGAGTCTTCCAGCCTTGTCTCCAGTCGTACTTCCGGATGCCGCTCGGCGAGATCCCTGAACTCCGGACTTTGGAGGTATTCCAGGATGACATGGTTTAAATTTATGATCTCAGTAACCGAGACTCCCCGGCGGGCAAAAGTAAGCAGATCCTGGACGATGGCCGCCGCCCGCCTGCCCGAATCCCTGATCTTTTCCAGCTGTCTGATCAGGTGGCTGTCTTCCGGCAGCTCCATCATCAGCAACTCGGGATAACTCACTATTCCCGACAGAATGTTGTTCAGATCATGGGCCACCCCCCCTGCCAGCGTTCCGATGGCCTCCATCTTCTGGGCGTGGCGCAGTTTTTCTTCCAAACGTTTTCGCTCGGTTATGTCCACCATGATACAGCGGCCTTCAACTATTTCTCCCCGGGCGTCCCTGAAAGGCACCAGGGAAAGTGAAACCCAGACCGGTTTGCCGTCGACACCAACAAGCTCCAACTCCTCGTTACTGACGGCTCCTCCCTGTTTCAATACGTGGGCGACGCGTCTCACCTTGGCCAGGCTCGATACTTTGTCGGCCGCAAAACGGGTCCAGCGCCATCCGAGCATCTCCCTGCGCTTGTAACCCAGCAATTTTTCCGCCGCCGGATTGCAATTGAGTATTTCTCCGCTCCGGGCATCGATTGAAAAATAAGCGTTGGGAGCGTTTTCATACAAACTACGGAATTTTGCTTCACTGTCGCGTAACCTCTTGAAAGCCATGGCGCTGAAAATACTCACGGCTGTCTGGGCGGCCACCCCGATCAGCAAGTTGACATCACTTTTCCTGAGAGGACGCTTGCTTTTCAGATTGTCAACGGCCAGGATACCGAGGGAATGTCTTTCGTAGACTATGGGAATGCAAATAAGCGATTTGGAACCCACCCGGGAAGCAACGTGGCGGCTTTTGGGAGACAAGGTATCCTGGATGGCGCTCAGGTCACCGACCAGGATAGGCCGTTGCTCCTTGAAGGCCTTCACAAAAACACCTCTGGCCGCAGGATTGTCCAGCCGGAAACGGGTTTTTTGAAGCAAGCCCTGCATTGAATGATCAAGACCGAACCCGGCCTTGAAAACCAGGCGCTTGGACTCCCGGTCAGACAACATGATCATCCCCCGGTCGAAATCCAGATAATTGGCAATATGCTCCATCACTATTCTTGAAAGCCGGCCGATGTCCATTATGAAAGAGGTATCTTGGCCGATCTTTTGGATCAACATTCCGGCCCGGTAACGGTAGGCGATCTCGTTGATATGGTCCTCTGCTGCATCGCCCTGTCTCTGAACGGTCTTCACCAGCATGTCCTTCTCGAGTACGAGGCTCCTCAGGTATACCGCCAGGGCCGCCGATATGCTTGCCAGGGTTAGGGTGGTCGCTTTCAGCGGAGGCCACAACCACCAACCGGTGGCCGAAACAAGCACCGCCATGATTGTCGACAGGAAGGCCGCTTTCTTCCATTTCCGATGCAGCGGTATCTCCCAGTTCACCAGGTAAACACAACGATCATCTCCGCGATGGATACACTCAGGATGTTTTACGCTGGCAAATTGATCGGCGAACAGTCGAACCACTGCCTCGAAAATACCAATGCGGTTATCGCACTGATAGGCTTTTTCGTTTACACCCGCCTTGGGCGCTATTGTTATCCGGACCATATTGCCGCCTATCCTGCGGGTGCTGATGACCGCCGCGCGGCTCATCACCGGATAGAGTTTCTCGAGCAGGCTGTAGATCGCCGCCGGGTTGAGCAGGCCCAGGGAAAGCTGCTTGACCGGGCCCATGGCATCAGCCGATACGGCAAAGCGTCCGGCTTCACGGGCGATACTTTCATCCCCGGTGGCCTGGAGGCATTCATCGTAAAACTTGTCGATCTGCTGCTGATTGAACCAATGCCCGGGATCTTCTACTTCGTACTTGGTCATTCCACTTCTGAGCAGAATTACTTCCGGGTCCAGGCGGGGATATTTGAATGTAAGGTACTCTACAAAGAGTTTTACTATACGGCTGTTATATACGGGAGTTGTTTCATCAAGCTGGTGCCGGGATGAATTGGGGGAACCGGGCCTCGATCTCTCCATGCGCCAAGCCCATCTAAAGAAGTCAAGCTCTCGGGGAAAATGGTCTTACAAAAAGACCATTGGAAATACGCCGTGAGATCAGTGAAGCGGAAAGAGCTCGAACTGTCAAGGAAAATCAACTATTCAACGAACAGGAAATTTTGAACCCGGATTTTGCAGCTGGCGAGTTTGGCGAAGATGCGAGGCGGCGGGCAGGCAGACCTGCTTTGGTACTTCAACTGCCCTCCAACAAAGCAGATCCGGTAAAATCACTAGCCCCTTGCGGCTTCAAAGACTTAAGGATTTTTCACCGATGGGACTTCACCTTGCCGGTGAAGGCGCGGACAGGAACAAATACATCCAAGCTTATGCAATAATTCAATCTAATTTCTTGTCAGGCATTTGAAGTGCATAATCCGGGTTGAAAAAAAGACCTGGCAGTAAAGTTCTTCACCCCTTGGACAGTTCGAGTCCCAGCTCCAGGGCTTTGCGATTCATGTCGAGAAAATCAGACGGGATACGCTTTTCAAGGACTTTGATGACGGAATCCGGCTTTATGATTTCCGTCAGTCCGATTACCGTCCCCAGCATGCAGATATTGAAAACTATCGGTTTCCCGATCTTATCCATCACTGTCCGGTACATGGGAATTTCTTTCTGGACCGCATCCACCTTGCGCTGAACGGTTACAAAACGTGGATCGGTCAAAAGTAACCCCCCGGGTCTTATGATGGTGAAAAATTTATTGTAAGCTTCCTGGGTAAGACAGACCAGGATGTTAGGCTGAATCACCTTGGGATAATTTATGGGACCCTTTGAAATTATGACATCCGATCTTGTCGACCCGCCGCGGGCTGCAGCACCGTAAGACTGGGTCTGAACAGCCGTCAGATTCTCGAACAAAACAGCAGCCTCGGCCAACACTATGGCGGCGGTTATCACACCTTGTCCACCCGACCCAGAAAAAACGAATCTTGTCCTTTCCATTATTCAACCCTTTTTCGTTGTCCAACCAACGGTAAATAATCATCCGCCTTGCAGCAGGCAACCTTGTTGTTTCCTTTCCCACAAGGGCAACTCTGCGGCTACAATACCTCTTTCTTCAGAAGCATGCCGCCTGATAAATCCACTCAGCCTTTGGAGCCCATCGCCCTCTGGATGATCTTCTCGTATTCACTGCAGTACTCGGGCTGCTCCTTTTCGACGAAGATACCGCGCTCGACAAGCTCCGGATTCTTCTGCTTGGCTTTCGAGCCGATCGGAGTTGTCGCCTTCTGCATGTACTTCATCATTTCCACCGGCCCGCCCTGCTTGTTTTTACGGCCGAAATAGGTCGGGCACTGGGTCATAACTTCCAGGACCGAAAAGCCCTCGTGCAAAATGGCCTGCCGGATCAAATCCGCCAACTGCTGCACATGGTAAGTAGTAGTACGGGCGACGAAAGTGGCCCCGGCGGCCATAGCCAG
>JALVRI010000054.1 GCA_027031325.1 Desulfobacteraceae bacterium | reverse complement strand
TTGCCTTCGGCTATCTTGGCGGCCACCGCCCGGCAAACGGCGGCGATTTCACGCTCCAGGTTGCGCAAGCCGGCCTCACGAGTGTAGCCGGTTATTATCCGGCGCACCGCCCCGGTGGTAAAACGGATCTGGCTGGCTTTCAGGCCGTGGGCGTTGCGCTGTCTGGGTATCAGGTAACGCTGGGCGATCTTGATCTTTTCATCCTCGGTGTAGCCGAGCAGTTCCAGCACCTCCATCCGGTCCCGCAGGGCGGAAGGGATGGGATCCAGGACATTGGCCGTGCATATGAACATCACCTTGGACAGATCGAAGGGCACGTCCAGGTAATGATCGGAAAAAGTATGGTTTTGCTCGGGATCGAGTACTTCCAGAAGAGCTGAAGAGGGATCTCCCCGGAAATCAGCGCCCACCTTGTCGATTTCATCCAGCATGAAAACCGGGTTGTTGGTTCCTGCCCGCCGCAGGCCCTGAATGATCCTGCCCGGCAGGGCTCCAACGTAGGTTCGGCGGTGCCCCCGGATTTCGGCCTCGTCCCTTACGCCTCCAAGGGAGATGCGGTGGAACTTGCGGCCCAGGGCCCGGGCGATGGAAGCGCCCAGGGATGTCTTGCCGGTGCCCGGAGGTCCCACGAAACACAGGATCGGGCCCTTGGAATCCGGCTTGAGCTTGCGCACCGCCAGGTACTCGATGATCCTCTTTTTGGCTTTTTCGAGCCCGAAATGATCTTCGTCCAGCACCTTGCGGGCTTTGCCGATATCAAGATTGTCCGGCGTGCTCTTGTTCCAGGGAAGCTCGATCAGCCAGTCCAGGTAAGTCGATGTGACGGTGTACTCGGCCGAAGAAGGATGCATCCTGGCCAGGCGGCCAAGCTCGCGTTCGGCTTCCTTGAGGGCTTCCGGGGGCAGGCCGGCTTCCTTGATCTTGGTACGGTATTCTTCGATTTCGACCGATTCGTCGTCGCTTTCCCCCAGTTCCTCCTTGATGGCCTTGAGCTGCTGGCGCAGGTAGTATTCCCGCTGGCGCTTGTCCATGTCGCCCTTGACCTGGTTCTGGATCTTGTGGCCCAGTTCGAGGATGTTCAACTGGTGATTGACCTGCCTGGTGACTTCACGCAGCCTTTCGTTGGTGTCCAGGATTTCGAGAATTTTCTGTTTTTCCTCGGCCGAGGTATTGATGGTCGATGCTATCATGTCCGCCAGGGTGCCGGGTTCCTTGAGGGAGTTGGCCATCTGGATTATTTCCGGCGGCAACCCGGGGGACAGTTCCACCACCCGGGCAAATTGTTTCAGGATATTGGAGATCAGAGCGGCGGTTTCATCGGTGTCTTGCTCGATGTCCTTGAGATGTTCCACCCGCGCCTGGAGGTAAGGTTCGGTCTGCTGGTAGCCTTTGACCCGGAAGCGACCCAGGCCCTGAACCAGCAATTGGGCCTTGTTGTCCTGGGTCTTGGCCATTTTCAGGATAAGGGCGCTGGTGCCCACCTTTGCCAGGTGCTTCTTGGGGTCGAGCTTGGCGTTGTCCGGTTTGCCGGATACCACCAGCCCGATGACACGGTTGCGATCCATGGCTTCGTCGACCAGCTGGACCGAATCGGGCTGCATGACCGCCAGCGGCAAAACCATCTTGGGGAAAAGGACTGCTTCGTACAAGGGGAGAATAGGCAACACCCGGGGCAGATTCTCGGGGTTTAAGTCCGGGGCCGGACGACCTTCAGACATGTGTACCTCCTTTTTCGGCTTGCCAGGGCTGGCTTGAGCGCATACTTGAAAACAGGTTCCCTGGAAAATCAACCGTCCATTATGGGTATTTTGTGGGTCTCGTGCAGGTGAAGTTTTATCAGCCTTAGTTTCAGCATTCCGTTGCGGTAATTTGAGACAACATCTTCAGTGTCGACCGGGCAGGGAAGGTAAAGAATCCGCTCGAAACTGCCATACTGGATTTCGGCCAGGCGATACTTTCCGTTGGGACCCCTGGGGATTTCTTTCCTCCGGCCGAAGATTCGGACTGCCTTGGAGTTTATTTCCACCTCCAAATCTTCTTTTTCAACTCCTGCTATTTCGGCCACGATCACGATTTCTTTGTCGGTTTCCACCATGTCCATGGGAGGGTTCCAGCCGCACTCGCGGCAGGCGAACATGGGGCTGACCGGCCGGGGGCGGAAAAGATCCTCAATGGTCTTTTCGATGCGGGTTCCGATGCGATCAAAATCATCGTCAAGCCTGATTTTGATATAGTTCATGGCTTACTCCTGTGGCTGAATGAATATTCTCGATTACCCGCCCAGGCGGGAGCTTTACCGGTTTTGTACCGGCTTTACCCGCATAACCGGAGCTTTTGCAATCATAATAGGTATTGATAGGCTAAAGTGCAATATTTTTCAGCATCTTGGCGTCCAGGCCATCCGCCA
>JALVRI010000053.1 GCA_027031325.1 Desulfobacteraceae bacterium | reverse complement strand
ACAGGGAAGAAAAGACTCTGGGGTGCTTTCTGAAGGCATCATAGAGGGATAATCCCTCCCGTATGTCCTGGCGAATGGTGACTATTATTTTTTTTAAACTTTCGTTTTCGGTTTGGGTTTCCAATACCTGGAGAAGGTTGAGGATCGGCACCCCGGCCTTGATCAGGGTTTTGAACTGTTTGGTGAACAGAATCAGTTCAGGAGCACGCACGGGTGAAAGCACGTCCACCAGACGGCGCATTGAAAAGCGGTTTGCAAACTGGTTTTCTGGGACAACCTTGGAAGGAAGCAGGCCCCTGGCGACAAGAATCGAAGTGGCCGTGTCCATGCTATCGGCCTCTATGGTCCCTTCAACCTGGCTGCCATTTTCGTTTATGGCCGTGTAGACATAATTAGGCATCGATCAATCCTTTGGTACATGGCAGGTTTTAAGGCCATTTTAGGCCCAAGTGTCACACCATGACGGCGGATGCGGCTTCGTCCAGGGTGGTAATACCCCGGGCGATTTTCCTGGCGGCATCTTCCTTTAGGGTTCTAAGCCTGCCTGTACGCTGAGCTTCCCGCATGATTTCCTGGGCCGAACACCTCCGCAATATCATGTCTTGTACCATTTCATCTATGATCAGGATTTCGAATATCCCGGTTCGCCCTTTGTACCCTTTGTCCATGCAATTGAAACAACCCGTGCCTTTCATGAAACGCGGGTTTTCGTATTTGTCCAGACCCCAGAATTTGAGGGCCTGCTTGGGGGGATCGTATGGCTTGCTGCAGTATTGGCAAACCTTACGTACCAGCCTTTGGGCAATTGAAACCAGCATTACCGAGGATACCAGAAAAGGCTCTATGCCCATGTCGATCAAGCGGGTAATGGCCCCGGCGGCATCGTTGGTGTGGACGGTGCTTAAAACCCTGTGGCCGGTCAGGGCTGCCTGAACCGAGATACTTGCCGTTTCACTGTCTCTGGTTTCCCCGACCATGATGACGTCAGGATCTTGACGCATAATGGCCCTGAGGCCGCTGGCAAATGTCATTCCAGCCTTGCGGTTGAGCTGGATCTGCCTGATCTTGCTCACGCGGTATTCAACAGGATCTTCCAGGGTTATAATATTTATGTCCGGCTGGTTGATCCTTTTGAGAATGGAGTAGAGGGTGGTTGTCTTGCCGCTGCCGGTCGGCCCCGTACTGAGGATCATTCCGTATGGCTTGGCTATCATCCGCTCCAGTTTCTTGATATCGTCGGGGTCCATACCGAGATCTTCAAGGGAATAGACTCCGCTGCTGGTATCGAGCAGACGCAAGACCATGTTTTCGCCGTAAATGGTTGGAATGGTCGAGGCCCGGATGTTTATTTCCTTGTTGTCCATCCGGATTGTGAAACGTCCGTCCTGGGGTATCCGCGACAGGGAAATGTCCATGTTGGCCAGTATTTTGAGCCTCGAGATGATCAGCATGAGCATCGATTTTGGCGGAGCCGGCACGTCGTGCAATTTCCCGTCGACCCTGAAACGCACCTGGACGTAATCTTTTTCGGGACTGATATGGATATCCGAGGCCCCTTCGCGGACGGCCTGGGAAAGGATGGAGTTGACAAGGCGGATTACCGGGGCCTCCTCGGCCATATCGTGGAGAGACTTGACCTCTATATCATCGGCGTCGGGTTCGGCTTCATATTGTTCCCCGCGCTCGATTTCCATGTCGTCCATTCCATCGAGAACCCCTCCGACCGAGGAGTAAGTCCCATACAAGCTTCCCAACAGATGGTTGAACTCCTGGTAGGTACAAATCACCGCCTCGACTTCCATGTTGGTGTAGACTTCGATGGCATCAAGGGCGTTTATGTCCATCGGGTCGGTCATACCGACGGTCAGCAGGTAGTTGCTGCGGGTAAGGGGAACCACCTGGTACTGTTGGGCGATCTCAAAGGGGATCATCTCGGCCAGGCCCATGTCGATAGGGTACTTTTCGGGATTGTACTTTTCGATTTTCAACTGCTTGCTTACCAGGTCGGCAATCTGGGCGCTGCTTACGATACCCTCTCTGACCAGGTATTGTCCCAGCTTGATATTGTTGCGCTTGTGGCCTATTACCGCCTGTTTTAACTGGGCCTTGGTAAGCAGTCCGGCCTCAAGGAGCATTTCGCCAAGCTTTTTCTTGTTTCTCACTGTATCTCATCCTGACTGTTGCTGGTGACCTTCCGGAAACCGGAAGGGGGCCTGGTAGGGATCACTGAAAAATACAGTTTCCCGAGGCCAACCGGAAATACAACCAGGTTCCTGGCCGGGGAAAGTCACCAGTTGGTTGATTGTCGAATCAGCGGCACTTGTTGATTCAAAATAGCCCCGTACCATGATTTCATAGGCCAGTCCCTTTCCCGGGTTCCAGCTTATAACCAGCTGGAGTGGTATTGA
>JALVRI010000052.1 GCA_027031325.1 Desulfobacteraceae bacterium | reverse complement strand
ACGCCGTGCCGTAGATTCTTTGAAGCTGGGCCTTGGACTGATCGGCCCGCCAGTAGGCCCCGGAGACCTTCATCAGCTTGAAAGCCTTGACAAACCCGGTATGGGGCACATGGGGCCCACGGCACAGGTCGGTAAATTCCCCCTGACTGTAAAAGGAGATGGTACCGTCTTCGAGTTCCCGGATCATTTCCAGCTTGTAAGGTTCGCCGGCATAGAATTGGAGGGCCTCCTGTTTGGATACTTCCCTGCGGGTTATGGGCAACTTGGCCTTGACGATTTTTTTCATCTCGGCCTCGATACGGCCGAAATCCTCCTCTGAGACCGGCTCCATGTCGATATCATAGTAGAAACCGTCTTCGACGACGGGCCCGATGGTCAGCTTGGCTCCGGGATACAGCCGCACAATCGCCTGGGCCATGACGTGGGCCGCGCTGTGGCGCATGATCTCGAGGGCCTCCGGGTCCCGGGTGGTGATCAGCCTGACGCGGGCGTCCGCATCGACGGGCAGATTCAGATCCCTGATAACACCGTCGACTTCGATGGCCACACTCTGCCTTGCCAGGGAGGATGAAATGGACTCGGCTATCTCCAGCCCGGTGGGTGGAGTTTCAAAGCCCTTTGAGCTTCCGTCCGGAAGTGTTATAGTAATCATTTGCGATTCACCTAGGATTGCCTTCAAAGGTTGATAAAACATCTGCCGGGAACAAACGATAAACCTAAATAAGCTTAAAAGGATTAAGAGAATATACCCCGGCGGGTCAAGCAAAAAATAGGTCCATGATACCATCGCCCGAAACAATCCTGATAACCGAACCGGACCGGCTGGCCCGATTTGCCGAATATGCCGGCCGACAAAGCCAGGTGGCCGTCGATCTGGAAGCCGACTCCATGTACCACTTCAAGGAAAAGGTCTGCCTCTTGCAAATGTGTGCCGGAGACCGGATAGCAATTATCGATCCGCTGTCCCTGAACGATCTTTCCGCCCTCAAGAACCTGTTGGAGGACAAGACCATCTGCAAGGTGTTTCACGGGGCCGATTACGATGTACGCAGCCTTTACCGGGATTTCAAAATGGTCATCGCCAACCTGTTCGACACCCAAGTGGCGGCCACCTTCCTGGGAATGCCCGAAACCAGCCTGGATGCCCTGGTAAAGGCCCATTTCGAGGTCGAACTCGACAAGAAATACCAAAAAAAAGACTGGTCCCAGCGCCCCTTACCCCGGGCCATGCTGGATTACGCCGCCGCGGATGTCAGGTTTCTGATCCCCTTGGCAGAACTGCTTCGCGAAAAACTGGTCGCCAAAAACCGCCTGGAATGGGTAATCGAAGAATGCGAGAATCTGGTTAAAGTCCGCCCCCCGGGAAACAACGGCCGGCCCCTGTTCATGAAATGCAAGGGGGCCGGCAGGCTGGCCCCTCGCCAGTTGGCCATCCTGGAGGCCTTGCTCCAGTGGCGTATGGAAAGGGCCAAATTCAAAGACCGGCCCCTGTTCAAGATAATCAGCAACAATGCCTTGCTGAAGCTGGCCACGGCGATGCCCATTTCCCAAAACAGCCTCAAGGCGACCGGCATCCTCAGTCCCAAGCAGGTCCAGATGTACGGCCGGGCCCTGATCGAAGCCATTGACAAAGCGCGCCAACTGCCTTCGGACAAGCTGCCGCTCTACCCTCGCAACCACAGCCCGCGCCTTCCCGCCCAGCTGGCCCCCAAGATCAAGGCTCTTCGGAACTGGAGAGACCGCAAGGCACAAAATGAAGGCCTTGATCCTCCCGTTTTATTGAGCAAGGCGATGATCAGGCAAATCGTTCTTGCAAACCCCGGCAACCAGAGGGAATTGGAATCGATCGAGGGTATCCGGCGCTGGCAATGCAGGGTTCTGGGACCGGAATTGCTCCAGGTCCTCAAGAGCACCCCCAATGCGCGGATCAAAAAGAAACGCCGCAAGCGCCGCCGGCCGCCGGCCCGGCGGTCCGGATAAGATCATTGTGCCAATGGGCAAACAGGCCCTGTTCAAATCGTTGACACCTTCTGCGGCCACCGTCCATTCCCGCCTTGTCTATCACATTGAAATACAAAACATTATATGCGAACTTGATTTATTTGGCGGCGATTTTATTTCAGGCATCCATCTTGCTTCCTTCAATCTGGTAGATGGACTTTAGAGCGACAAGAGATTATTATTAGTTCAGATACCCTGGATCGAAATTTTCCGGGCAAACCAAGGGCGAAAAACTTCCGGTCGAAGCCGCCTTTCAAACGATCCCATTTCCGGCTTGCCTTCCAATCGGACCGCAGGGAACATTCGCCGCCCGTCCCGGAAACAAAAGGCGATCTCAACCATTCAAAACAGGGGGCAATCATGGCCAAAAAGCTTCAATCCCAACTTATCGAACATCTTGAAGCGGTCAAAGCCGGCAAGCGGCGCTTTGAAAACGCATTCCAGGCCGTAGCCCGGATGATACTGGAAAGCGAGATTCAGAAGGTGGTGGTCAATGGCAAGACGACCTACGATTTCAGCATATTTCGTACCGGCCCGAAACACATAGTCGGCATGTACGATGAGATCAACAGTTTCGTCTCCTATGTAAAGGATGCGGCCGAAAACGGCTCTTCCAAGGAAATGGCCTTCGTCCTGGTCGGAGAGCCGGGCAACGGAAAGACTTTTTTCGTCGATTATCTTTGCGCCAAGTACCGCCGCTTCCTGGCCAAAGATGGCAACCGCAAGTATACCTTCCGTTTCATCGGCATGGACAAACTGGGCCACTATGGAAAAATCACCACCATCGAATCCCAAACTTACGAGGATCCCATGATCCTGGCGATGAACCTGTTCGACGACCCGGACGAAAACCGTCAATTTCTTGCCAGCAAGATCGGTTTTGACGACGCGGCGATTGAAAAGCTCTGGGAAAATTATCGCCCCCTGGGCGCCTGTTCAGGCTACATCTGGAACGACATTCGCAACCATACCGGCGGCAACCTTGACAAGATGCTCCAATTCGTGGAAATCATGCCCGTTCCCCTGACAGAGAGCCTCGGCACCCTGACCGGCAAATACCCGGCCAAAGACAAGATAACCTCATCGGCCGTCGACCTGCTGGGAGAAGAATCCATCCAGCGGCTCTTGCACATCACCGACACCAACAACCCGTACCGTTTCGACCTGCGGCGGGGCGCCCTGGCCAGGGTAGCCGGTGGCGGAATCCATTTCAGTGACGAAATCTACAAGAACAAGAAAGACCTGGTCCAGGTCTATCTGGGAGTCATCCAGAACCGGACCATCGAGATCGATGGTTTCAAATGGCCCATCGACACCCTGATCGTGGCTACCAGCAACAACAGCGAGTACAACCGTTTCCTGGCCGAAAAAGAAGAAGCCCCCATCGTGGACCGCTGCCGGATCTGTTACGTGTCCCATAACACCAACTACAAGCTCCAAAAGACGTTGACCGAATACGCCATCGGCAACGAGGCCCGGACCACGCTGATGCGCGAAACACTCCACCAGGATCCGAACCTCAACTACGCCGCTTCGGTGGCAGTGGTCCTGACCCGCCTGCCACGTTCGGAAAAACTCACTCCCATCGAGACCATGAAACTTGCCGCAGGCGAGGTTGCCGGCGAAAAAAGCATCAAGACCCTGGCCGAAGTCATCGATACCCTGAACCAGAACCCCGACATCACCAAGCGATTCGGTCAAAAAGGATTGGGGCAACGCAACCTCGGCCGGGCAATCCAGCTTCTGATCGAAAGTTCCGAGACCAACGAAGGCCGTTGCATGTTCGCTTACGACATCTTCAAGGCCCTTGAAAGGATAATCCTGGATTACGTCGTGGAAGCCAACGACCGGGCCAAGTACCTGGAAGACCTGAAGATCGCCAAGGGACTCTACCGGGAACGAATCATGACCGAAATGTTCAACGCCTACATGGACGAACCCCTGGCCATCCGTAAGGACGTCATGAATTACGTCAACATGATCATCGGGATAGATGCCGAGAACCTGGGCTCGGACAAGATGTGGAAGTACAAGGACCCTCAAACCGGCGAGATGAAAGCTCTCAAGATCGATGAACGTTTCATCAACAGTGTCGAAGAAAGGCTGGGCCTCAAGACAGCCGAACAAAGAGAGACTTTCAGGACTTCGATCCGCAAGATCTATGGCCAGAAGATAAGCGTCGATCCCAACTACGACTTCATGGACAACCTTGAGCTGGTCAAGGCCGTTACCGACGTGCGCCTCAAATCGGACATCGCAGGAGCCGGCAGCCTGATAGGCGCCCTGGCCAATCGTACCAACGAGGAAAACCAGAAACTCTACGACCGGATGGTCGACACCATGCTCAACAAGCTCGGTTATTGTCGAACCTGCGCCCAGAAAACCATTGAATACTTCTGCACCCAGGAAGATGAAAACTAGAACCTGATCTTACGGTCGCAGTCCGTGCCGCTGAAATAATACGAGGACACCCTGGTCATGAATAAAAAGGAAAAATTATATCCGCGAAAGGTTCAAGACCCCAGGTTGAAACCACCCCGCTTGCCCGGGATTTTCGACCACCATGACCTGCTCGTCCTGCAGGCGTTGGCCACCCCTCAACGCCCGTATACCAGCCAGATCCGTTCCCTTGACGAACTGCTGGCACGCGACAAGCAGCGCGAACAGGACGGCTTCCCGCGCAAGATCAGAATCGGCCGGATGGTAAAACCCGGCCGGGGAACCAAAGGCAAGGTGGTGGTCGTGCCTACCACCGTGGAAGAAAAATTTATCCACGACCCGAACTTTTCCGAGCAACAGGAAGGCCAGGGGGCGGGAGGCTCCGGGGATGGTGAAGAAGGAGAGGTGGTCGGTGAACAACCGGTCCGCGAGCAGGGTGAGGGCTCCGGGGCCGGCCCGGGTGAAGGAGAAGGGGGACAGCATGAAATGGAGTCTTCTGCCTACGACCTGGGCAAGATCCTGACTGAGCAATTCGAGTTACCCAACCTCAAGGACAAGGGTAAAAAACGTTCTCTGACCCGCTACACCTACGATCTGACGGACCGCAACCGGGGATTCGGCCAAATCCTCGACAAGAAAGCCACCGTCCGCCGTGTTCTCGAAACCAATATTCACCTTGGCAAGGTCGCCCAGGGCAAACCGGTCGACACGACCGAACTGCTGATCTCGCCGACCGATATGGTCTACCGGATCCTTTCGCGGGAAAAAGATTTCGAGTCCCAGGCCCTGGTCTTTTTCCTGCGGGACTACTCCGGTTCCATGGCCGGCAAAACCACCGAGCTGATCGTTTCCCAGCACGTCCTGATCTACAGCTGGCTTCTATACCAGTACGCCAACCAGGTCGAATCGCGTTTCATCCTTCACGATACCACGGCCAAGGAGGTCGAGGATTTTTACACCTACTACAATTCCAAAGTCGCCGGCGGCACCCAGGTGGCCGCAGCTTACCACCTGGTAAACGAGATCGTGCAGAACGAAAACCTGGCCACGGACTACAACATCTACGTTTTCCATGGAACCGACGGTGACGATTGGGAAACAGACGGCAAAACCGCGATCGCGGAGCTGAAAACGATGCTCGCCTATGCCAGCCGGGTAGGCATAACCGTGGCCCGCCATGCGGCCGGAGTGCACGGCAAGACCGAAGTGGAAAAATATATTGCGGCTTCAGGACTGCTGGAATCCCATCCCGCGCTGATCAGAATGGATGTCATGGACGAGGACGCCGATGAAGCCCGTTTGATCGAAGGAATAAAGACTCTCATCTCCGAATGAGCCACCTGTCCGGAAGCGGGCAGACAGAACCGGAGACATATTGGGGGCTGAAAACTCGGTATCCGGAAACATACAATGCCGAACATACGGCCCCGGGAGCCTGGATCATCATGGAATTGATAGATCAACACAGCAAGAAGATCATGGAAGGCTGCAAACAAAGGGCCCGGGATGCGGGACTGTCTTTTGAAGACGAAACCCTGGAATACATCGTCACCAACCGGGACCTTGTGGAGTTGACTCCCAAAATCATGATCCCCACCCTCTACGACTACTGGGTGCACGACGTCGAAGTACTGAAAGAACGCGGAAAATACGAACTGTATCCTTCCAACCCGTACGAGACCGTAATCAACACCAGGCCGGCCATATCGTTTTACAACGACAACAACCCGGACTGGCTCAACGTGATGATATTCTACCACGTCCTGGGCCATATAGATTTCTTCCAGAACAACATTTACTTCAGGCATACCTGGGACTATGATTTTGCCGGAGAGGCTCTTTCCGACAAGAGGACCATCGCCAAGTTGCGCCGCCAGCATGGCCGCTGGGTAGACTATGTTATCGAATTTGCCCGCGGTATCGACAATCTTGTAGGCTACCACAAGGAAATCAACAAAATCTACGGCCATAGCCTTCCCACGTACTCCGACCGAATAAACTACTACTTCGACGTCTTCCTCCAATCGGAAAAGCACGTCAAAACCGGCGAATTCATCAAGGAGATCGAACTATACAACGAATGCTGCCGAAACGATGGCGAAACTCTGGGGGAAAAAACCTTCCTGGCGGATGTCGACCGGCGCTTTCCCGAGTTCAACGCGCTTTTTGAAAAACACCGCAAATCAGTCAAGCCACCCCCCCAGGATATTTTGCAATTCCTCATGGATCAGTCCCCCAAGCTCAACAAGGAGACCAATGCCTGGATGAAAATCATCCTCCAGGTGGTACGCAAGACAGCCATGTTCTTTCAACCTCAGATAAGAACAAAAATAATGAACGAGGGTTGGGCTTCTTACTGGCACGAGACCCTCTTCCTGCAGGACGACCGGATCAAGGGGCATGAGGTGGATTTTGCCCGGGTCAACTCGGCCGTAACGGCCATGCCCCGGGTTGGTTTGAACCCCTACGCCCTGGGAATGAGACTGTTTTACTGGCTGGAGGAAATAGCTGACAAGGGCAAGCTGACATGGGACTACCAGCGCATTTCAGACCGCCAGAAGCGCAAAGCGTACGACGCCGGAATCGGCCGGGGCAAACAGTTCATTTTCGAAGTCAGGGAAAATTTCTGTGACTTCACCTTCATAAACCGTTTCGTGGACCAGGAGTTCATCGATCGCAACAAGCTGTTTGTGGCCGGACGCCGGCTGAATGAAAGCAAGATGGTTTGGGAATATTTTGTCAAAAGCCGCAAAGCGGAAGACTACCGCCAAATGTTGAACGACTCCTTGTACCATCCTCCCCATATAACCATCGATCCGGAAAAGAGCGATAACGGAACTCTCTACCTGGTCCACCATTTCGAAGGGAAGCCCTTACTCCAGGAGTTCATCCCAAATACCATGCTGGGAATCGAATTTCTATGGGGTGGAACAGTCCAGCTGGAAACAAGTGAACCGGTGGCCAACCACAAGTTCGCATCCCAGCTGAGCGCAC
>JALVRI010000051.1 GCA_027031325.1 Desulfobacteraceae bacterium | reverse complement strand
GGGCGTCAAGTGCCCGCACTGATGGCCGCCAAGCTCAGGGAAAAAGGCCTCCAGGTCATCCTTCCAGCCCCGAAGATCACTCCGTCAATGACAGGCCCTGGTGTAATCAAGTCTTTGCTGGCGACAGCCAGGCAAAAAGGGGCCCAGGCAGCCGCCTGGGGAAGCATAACCGTAATCGGTCAAAATTTCAGTCTGGACGTTCATCTTGTCAAAACGAACGCTCCGGCTGATATACGCAACTTTTTCGCAGAAGGTAGCGGCTTGGCCAAACTGTCGTCGGCCATCGCCAAAACTTCGGGCCGGATCGCCGACATCCTCCTTGCCCGCCTGAGGATAGCGCGGGTAAAAATCACCGGCAACAAGCTTATCGAAAGTGATGCCATCTTGAAGGTTGTTGAAACCAAGGCCGGCGACGTATACCGGCCTGCCGGGCTGGCCAACGACATCCGGGCCATTTTCGCCATGGGATACTTTGACGATATCCAGGTTTCCGTGGACGACAGCCCAAAGGGCAAGATCATAACTTTCAAAGTCACTGAAAAGCCAACCATACGCAAGATAAAGATTAACGGCGAGAAATTTATCAATGAAGACAAGATCAGGGAAAATCTCACCCTCAGTACCGGGACCATCCTCAATATAGCCAAGGTCAAAAAGAACATCGAACAAATAGAATCCCTCTACCGGGAAAAAAATTACCACCGGGTCAAAGTCAGCTACAAGCTTGAACCCAGGGACAACAATCAGGTCGACTTGACCTTCATCATAGAGGAAGGACCAAAGCTGCTCATTAAAGAAATCCGGTTCGAGGGTAACACTGCTTTCAGTGACGAAAAGTTAAAAGACATCATGAAGACTTCTGAAAAAGGATTCTTCTCTTGGCTGACTTCTTCCGGAGATCTCAACAAAGACGATCTTGCCGAAGATGTTTCCAGGATAACCGGCTTTTATCACAACCACGGGTACATAGACGCCAAGGTGGGTGAGCCCCATATTGAATACGGGGAGGAATGGATCAAGATCACGATTAAGATCGAGGAGGGACGCAGGTTCAAAATCGGTAAGGTGGACCTGAAAGGCGATCTCATAGAACCCAAGGAAACCTTGCTGCAACAACTGCAGATCACCAGCCGGACATACTACAGCCGGGAAGTCATTCGCCGTGACGTTCTCATGCTTACAGACAAGTATGCCGACGCCGGCTACGCCTACGCCGACATTACACCGGAGACAAGGGAAGACAAGGCAAAGGCCCTGGTGGACATAGTCTTTAATATCTCCAAAAAGCAACTCGTCTATTTCGAAGAAATAATTATCGAAGGCAACACCAAGACAAGGGACAAGGTCATCCGGCGCGAGTTGCGGATCCATGAACAGGAGCTTTACAACGGGAGCAAGCTGAAAAGAAGTGTGCGCAACCTGTACCGGCTCGATTTTTTTAAGGATATAAAGGTCGACACAATCAAGGGCAGTGCTGAAAACCTGATGAAAGTCAAGATCGGGGTTACGGAAAAGCCGACCGGCACTTTTACTTTCGGAGCCGGATACAGCAGCGTCGAAGAAGTCTTTTTCACAGGTTCCGTAACCCAGCGCAACTTTCTCGGGCGCGGGCAGAAGCTTCAGTTCAAAGGTGACTTCGGATCGCGTACCACCCGCTTCACCCTCAGTTTTACAGAACCGTGGTTGTTTGATATACCCCTGATGGCAGGTATAGACCTTTACAATCAGGAAAAGGACTATGACGAGTATGACCTGAGCAGCCGGGGTGGGGGGTTGAGATTCAGTTATCCCATACTCGATTACACACGGCTCTACTGGGGGTACCGTTACGATCTGAGCGAGGTGACCAACGTCGAGGACAACGCCAGCGACCAGATCAAGGAACTGAAAGGTGTAAACGCAACCAGTGCCGCCCGGCTTTCGATAAAATACGACTCACGCAATAGAATCTTCAACCCCTCAGAGGGCTCATACCACAGCCTTGCCACAGAATATGCCGGATTGGGAGGCGATATCGGGTTTACAAAGTACCTGGCCGAGACCGGATGGTATTATCCGCTCTTTAAAAAATTGACCGGTTTTTTGCATGCCAAGGCCGGGTGGGTATATGAAAACGGCGACAAGTTGCTGCCTGATTACGAAAAATTCTATCTCGGCGGCATCAATTCAGTCAGGGGGTTCGATTACCGTGACATCCACCTGACGGAAATAAACTCCGAGGGCGTGGAAACCAAGGTCGGCGGCAACCAGATGTTCCAGATGAACCTGGAGTTGATTTTCCCCATTTCCGAAGAAAACGGATTCATGGGGGTTGTTTTCTATGACTCAGGCAATGTATACGGTTCAGGTATAGACTTGGGTGACCTGCGCCACAGTGCCGGCTACGGTATCCGCTGGTTTTCGCCCATGGGACCTATCAGGCTGGAAGCCGGCCATATTCTCGATCCACGAGAAGGAGAAAGTTCCAGTGCTCGCTGGGAATTCGCCATTGGAGGAGCATTCTGACAATCGGAGGGTAAAGCATGTCAAATCATAAATGGCTTGGATTTATCGTTTTATTGGCGGCAATCATCATGATATCGGCCGGGCAGGCGCCCTGCGCCGATGTGGCCAAAATAGGCGTCATCGATTTCCAGAAGATTTTCGAAAAGTCCGAAGCCGGCAAAAACATCAAGCAAGAGATCAATCAGCAGGGACGGCGGATGGAAGAGGATCTCAAGTTCAGGGGCAAACAGATCGAAGCCCTCAAGAAACAGCTTGAGCGCGAAGCCCTGGTGATGAGCCGTGAAAAAAGGGATGAAAAGGAGCGCGAATTCAGGATCAAAATCAACGACCTGAAATCCTTGAAACAAAAATACGAAAAGGAAATCCAGCAGCTCCAAAAACGGCTCATAAACCGCGTCAGGCGCCAAGTACTGGATATCGTAACCGAAATAGGTAAAAAAGAAGGCTACCTACTGATAATAGAGCAGATAGGAGTTGTTTACGCCCCCGAATCGGTCAACCTGACCGACCGGGTAATTCAAGTCTACAATGAACGCTACAAGCAAAAAAAGGCCAATAAACCTTCTAAATAACTCATGGAATTGACAGTTGAACAGATTGCCGCCACAGTAGGCGGCAAGGCATACGGCAAAACCGAATCCCTTATCTCGGGGGCCAATGCTCTTGAAGAAGCCGGACCGGGTCAGATTGCCTTTGCCGACAATCCCAAGGCCCTCAAACGACTGGCAACCACTTCCGCCGGGTGTGTCCTGGTTCCGATAGACACCCCTTGTCCGGAAAATGTGACCATCATCCGGGTCGAAAATCCCAGGCTGGCTTTTGCCCGGGCCGTAAGCCGGCTTGTGCCTCCCCAAAAGCCGGAACCCGGTATCGATCCCGGGGCATCCATCGGAGAAGGCTTGCGCCATGGAGAGGGGGTTTCAATCGGCGCCGGTGTTGTGATCGGCAACAATGTAACCCTCGGCCGGAGGGTATGCCTTTATCCCAACGTCGTTTTAGGAGACCAGGTCGTCCTGGGTGACAACGTTATTGTCTACCCAAACGTCACCATCCTGGAACGTTGCAAGATAGGCAGCCGGGTCACGATTCACGCCGGAACCGTTATCGGCAGCGATGGCTTCGGTTTTGTTCCCCAAGACGACACCTACTTTAAGGTACCCCAGCTTGGGATCGTCCAAATAGACGATGATGTGGAAATCGGAGCCAATAATACAATTGACCGGGCCACATTCGGCAGGACCTGGATCCAGTCCGGAGTCAAGACCGACAACCTGGTACACGTGGCCCACAACGTAACCGTCGGTGCCAACACCTTGCTGGTGGCCCAAGTTGGAATCGCCGGCAGCAGCACCATCGGGCGGAATGTTATTTTGGCCGGCCAGGTGGGGGTAAGCGGACACATCACCATCGGCGACAGGGCCATCGTAGGCCCCCAGTCCGGAGTGGCTCACTCGGTGGAGCCGGGCAAGGTGGTTACCGGCAGTACGACCATGGATCACCGGCTCTGGTTGCGGGTCCAGCAAATCATCCCCCGGCTGCCTGAAATGGCCAGGAAGCTGCGTAAGATCGAAAAACTTTTGGCACACCTGGATGGCTCCAAAAATTGTGACACGGACCGGCAAGGCTGAAAAAAGCTTTGGGGCCGTCCCCCATTTTGTCAAGGAGACGCTATGGAAACTTCGATGGACATAACAACCATAATGGATCACCTGCCCCACCGTTACCCCTTTTTATTGGTGGATCGTATCCTTCGGATCGAGCCTCACAAATCCATCAAGGCTTTGAAAAACGTTACTTTCAACGAGCCATTCTTTCAGGGCCATTTCCCGGGGTTGCCGGTAATGCCCGGCGTGCTTATCATCGAGGCCATGGCTCAGGCCGGGGGGGTTCTTGCAGCCTCTGACATGGATCCGAAGCAAAGGGAAAAATTGGTTTACTACTTCATGGGTATCGACAAGGTTAAATTTCGCAAACCTGTGGTTCCCGGCGATCAATTGATTATCGAAGTCGAGTTGCTCAAAATACGCTCAAGGGCCGTGAAGATGGCCGGAACCGCCAAAGTGGGCGGGAAAATCGTAGCCGAAGCGCAAATGATGGCTTCCATCGGAGAAAAGGAATGATTCATCCAACGGCAATCATTGATAAAAACGCCCAAATTGGACAAAACGTCGAAATCGGTCCCTACAGTGTTATCGGAGCCGATGTCATCATCGGCGACGGCACACAGGTAGGCGCCCATTGCACCATCGACCCCTTCGTGGAAATCGGACCCGCCTGCAGGATATACCAATTCGCCGCCATTGGGGCTCCCCCCCAATCGGTCAAATTCGAGGGTGAAGAAACCTGGGTCAGAATCGGCTCCGGAACCATAATCCGCGAATTTGTGACCATTCACCGTGGGACCGGTTTCGGCGGCGGTATTACCAAAATAGGGAACCAATGCTTTCTGATGGCTTACACCCACATTGCCCATGATTGTATCGTGGGCGACAACGTGGTCATGTCCAACAATGCAACCTTGGCCGGGCATATCGAAATCGGCGACAACGCCACAGTCGGCGGCCTGGTGGCCATTCACCAGTTCGTCAGAATCGGTGAATATGCTTTCATCGGCGGCAAGTCGGCCGTGGTCAAGGATATTCCACCCTACGTCATAGCCGCCGGTGACCGGGCGCGCCTCCACGGACTCAACCGGATCGGGCTCAAACGGAAGGGCTTTTCCGAGCAATCTTTGAATATCCTCAAAAAAGCCTACCGGATCATTTTCAGGATAGGGCTGACCCTCAACGAAGCCATCGAGAGGGTTAAAGCCGAACTGGAGCCCACACCGGAGGTAACCCGCTTCATAGAGTTCATCCAGAGTTCCCGGCGTGGAATAACCCGTTGAAATGGTTTTGCCATGGGTGAAAATATAGGATTAATCGCAGGCGGCGGCCAATTCCCGATCTTGTTCGCCCGCCGGGCACGCGCCGGCGGCTACCAGGTCTTTGCCGCCGGTTACCGCAAAGAGACCGATCCTGCCCTGGCAGACCTGGTCGACCGGCTGGAATGGTTTCACCTCGGTCAGATTTCCAAACTGATAAAGTACTTCAAAAGCTGCGGGGTCGACCAGGCGGTGATGATGGGCACTATCGGTAAGGTGCGCATGTTTTCCGACCTGAAACCGGACATGAAGGCCATCACCATGGTTGCCAGGATGCGTCACACCCATGATGACAACGTGCTGCGGGCTTTTGCCGAGACCCTCGAGAAGGCCGGCATTCAAATCAGGCCTTCGACTTTCCTGCTTCCTGAAATGCTGGCCCCAGCCGGCTGCTGGACCCGGCGCAAACCTTCCAGGGCCGAAAAGAAAGATATCCGCTTCGGCTGGAAAATCGCCAAGGAGATCGGACGCCTGGATATTGGGCAATGCATCGTCGTGGCCGGGGGTACGGTTCTGGCGGTTGAAGCCATAGACGGCACCGACGCCACCATAAAACGCGGAGGGCGCCTTGGAAAAGGCCAGGCGGTGGTAATCAAGGTCTGCAAGCCGAATCAGGACTTTCGTTTCGATGTCCCGGCAATCGGCACGGGGACGGTGGAAACGATGATCGCCGCCGGAGCAAGGGCACTTGCGGTCGAGGCGGGCAAGGCCGTGGTCTTCGACAGGGAAGCGATGATCGCCAAGGCCGATGAGGCATCCATCGCGGTTGTGGCCGTGGACGATGGCTCATTTGAAGATTGAAGCGACGGTCGGCCTCAGCTCCGGAAAGGGACGAAAACCCGGCCCCTCCGAAAAGGGGTTGCTGTAACAATCGACCATTAGCAGGCTGTTGAAAAAGGTCATGACGCAGGTCAGACAAGCCGAAATCCGACCAAAAAGCGCCGTTTATTGGTAATAAATGAGCATTTTGAGCAGGATTTCAACTCCCTCCGGCCAAGCGTAGTAGTTTTTCAACAGCCTCTTAAGAATCAGGAACTGAACCCGGGGGATGGATATGAATGAGAAAGTCAGGGTCGGCGTAATCGGTGTCGGCTACCTGGGCAGGTTTCATGCCGAAAAATACGCCGCCATGCCGGAGGCGGAACTGGTGGGACTGGTTGACCTGGACAAGGCCCGGGCGGTTGATCTGGCAACAAGGCTTGGGACAAAGGCCTATGGGGACTATCGTGAACTGCTTGGCAAAGTCGATGCCGTAAGTATCGTTGTGCCTACGGCCGCCCATTACGAAGTGAGCCGGGCTTTCCTGGAAAACGACGTGGACGTCTTGATCGAGAAACCGATCACATCCAGGCTGGAAGAGGCCGATAAGCTGATAGAACTGGCCGATTCAAAGGGGCTCCTTATCCAGGTGGGACACCTGGAGCGCTTCAACCCGGCGGTGATGGCCCTGGACGGAATCGTAAAGCGTCCCATGTTCATCGAATCCCATCGCCTGAGCACTTTCAAGGCTCGCGGTACCGATGTTTCGGTGGTTCTGGATCTGATGATTCACGACATCGACATTATCCTGAATTTCGTCAAATCGACGGTATCCAGTATCCACGCGGCCGGAATATCGGTCATATCCGGTCACGTGGACATCGCCAACGCCCGTCTGGAATTTGCAAACGGGTGTGTCGCGAACGTGACCGCAAGCAGGATTTCGGCCAAGGATCAGCGCAAAATAAGGCTTTTCCAGAAAGAAGGATACATATCAGTCGATTTTGCAAACCGCGAAATCACCATCATTAGTCCCGACGGGTCGGTAACCAGTGGAGTTATCCCCGGAATGAAAATCGATCAACTATGTTTCACCAAGGCAGACGCCCTCCAGGATGAAATCAAGTCTTTTCTCCAGGCGGTCAGGCTTCGCCAGGCTCCCGAGGTGACAGGTCAGATGGGCCGGGATGCCCTCAAGATCGCCCTGTCCATCATGGACCAAATCCGGATTGAAACCTCGCGCCGGGGGATCC
>JALVRI010000050.1 GCA_027031325.1 Desulfobacteraceae bacterium | reverse complement strand
GTTGGCATCAACGGCCTTGAGTCTGAAACGAAGTTCTTTTCTAGATGAGACCTGGGGAGCGATAAAAGACCGCCTGGCGCCACCTTCATCCTGGAGCGTCACACCCGGCCCGGTAAGCTGGGTCCAGAAATAATGATCAATACCCAGTCCCTCGGGATCCGATACCGAGCCTTCAAGGACAACCTCATCCCCAACCTCCACTTCGTAGCTGGGTCCCGCCTCAACCTCGGGGGGCTTGTTATCAGGCTCTATCCCAATGACAGCATACTGTTTATCGGCGGCCCATGCCGTGGAACCGGTGTAAAAATCACTGGTAATGGCATAATATCCGTCACGGTATCCGCCCCATCCGAAATTGATATGAATCAAGCGCGAAGCACCTGCCTGGTATCCATCGGCCACCACCTCGTGTCCGACATCGGGGTCGTCTCTGAGAAAGATGGAAAGGGCTACCGGACGCTCAGGTTCGGCATCGAATTCATTTGACAAAACCTCGAACCAATCCACGGCTGAATAGCCGGAACGATCAATCAGATGCATGGACGACTTGTACTTGAAATAAAGATCAAGCACATCGTTGGCAAAACTGCTACTTGCTGAACCATCGCATCCATAGTTCATCTCGGCAGCCACACCCAAATCATAAAGCAACCCTGAAATAGCTTCCTTTGCTTCTATACTGCTCGAGTTGCCAAGCTGATCCTGCATCGCCGCCCAATTGTAAACATGATCGAAATCCGCCGATAATGTAGTGCCATTCCATGAGTATGAATGACTCCCGCTACCCCTCACCGGCCATTTCCAGTAGTACAATATCTGTCCCCACGCAACGGCCACGCACCCGGCCAGGGTATTATCGCTTTTCAATCCTTCTGCTAAGCAATTATTTTCGGGCATCAAAATATTGTAGGGGTAACCTTGCTCCCAAACCGTGCTCAGCGGCAAACCGGTTACCAGGGACGAGGCTTTCACCCGGCGCGTTTTCCAGGAAGTTACGAAGCCAACATTTCTAGCCGGTCCTGTCAAAAAATAGTTCCAGGCTCGATTCTTGCGCTCAATGCGCTCGTCTGGAGCCAGGCAACGTCCTTGCCGGGCTCGAAGGGAAAGAAACTTTTTGGTGCTTTTGAAGACGTTGGAAAATTCGTTCAGCATCACGCTTTCAAGGGTACGGGGGTCATCGGCACGGGAAAGATCAAATTGGGAAGTTGCAGAGTAAAGCAAGACCGGTTCCAGGTCGTCGTCAGCAGCAACCAAGACGTGTCCGGCAGGGAAAACGGAAAAATTGAACCCTACCAAAACACCACCGTATTCAACCTGCCGGCATTCAAGGATGCGCGGCTGGTCGTATCCACCCCAGCTACCGAACAGGGCCAAATGATGGGAAATTGTGTTAAGCGCCACCTGGCGGGCGGTTGCTTGGGATACAGGAGCCGCATGACAGACGGAGCCAATCAAAGCGAAAATGGCAACCACGGCAATGGTTCTCAACATCAAGCTGACAGATTTCATAATCTCAACCTTTCTGATTCAATTTCAGGTGCTGGTCCTTACGGCACAAGCAGGCATTACATACCGCCTTCTTCAACACTTCCAATCACAACAGGGCTTTGCGGTTGTCCCCTGGGATAAGCAAAACTATTTACTCCAATCTTTGTTAACGAAAACAGCCTTTTGTCACTTGGCGCGCGGTCAATTGTCTTTTTCGAACAATTTTATTTGATCCCTTCTTCCAATTACCACCTTGATGGCACATTCGGGGCCTTTATTGGTGAACAACTTAACCCGCTCTATTTTACCGGATAAAACCACGGCAATTTTAGCCTTGCCGTGCCGGTTGCCGATCTGCCGGAATATGGCGTCACTTTCCTTTTGGCTGCCCTGCACCCAAACCTCGAGGCTCCTTTGACCTTGGCGGTCGCGGATGACGAATTTTTGATAAGGTAAGTGGGGAAAATGCTTACGATCGAACACATTGTTGTAATCGAGATAGCCCCAAACCCTGACCTGGCGCTCCTTACATTTCAGGGGCCGATCACATCCCGATGGGACCGAACACATTTCAAAAAGTTCTCCTATGCTGACAGCTTTCGGCTCTGCTTTGAAAGCCAGGCCTTTTCCAGGGTCGCATCCTTGGAGCCCGAAAGACAGCCAAATTGACGATACGAGGAATAAAATACCGGCTGTTTTACTACTTATCATTTTCCGTCCTTTCCAAGCGCCCGGGTCCACCCCGCCAGATTGTCTCCATGATTACTTCATGACACTTGAGCCTTGCCGGTTTTTGAATGTCTCTTTTTTTGTGGGCAGGCGTCTTTCCGGTCACAAACAGGCAGTAAGATTCCTGCCGACCAGCGCGTCCCCTTTTGTTGGCACCGTCGGTCAAGGTGGCCCCTGCCTGCCTAGCTTGACGATAATTATC
>JALVRI010000049.1 GCA_027031325.1 Desulfobacteraceae bacterium | reverse complement strand
GCCGCCAGTATCTACAGCTATATCGGGATATGCCTCAAAGACCAGGAACGTTTCGACCAGGCCCTGGAAGCCCTTGCGCGCGGCAAAAAGCTGGATCGGGAAAGAACCGATATTTACAACCTCATGGGATACTGCCATTTCAAGAAAGGGCAGTACGCCGAAGCAATCACCTGTTTCGAAAAGGTAATCGCCCTGGACCCGGGGTCAGCCATAGACTACGCCAATCTGGGCGTAAACTATCGCGCCCTGGGTAAACTGGACAAGGCCGTCCACTATTATCGCCTGGCACTCGAGCTTGATGACAGCATAGATTTTGCCCGCCGGCATCTAGAGGAACTGGCGGCAGGCTAGAATCTCAAGTTCACCTTTCCAATAGCTCCTTGGCAAGCGACTTGTAGTCGACCGCACCGTAACTTCCCCGGCGGTAGAAGACAACCGGCCGGCCCACCTCGGCACTGTCGGCAATGGTCGTATTGACGCGGATGACCGTATTGAAGACAAGCTGCTTGTAACGCTCGTCGTTTCTGAGCTTCTCAAGGATGCGCGGACTGACCCTGGTCCGGGCGTCAAAGAAGGTCGGCAGGATACCAATGATCCGGATCTCCGGATTGATGGCTTCCCGGACCGCCTCTACCGTATCGAACAGCTCTTCCAGGGCTTCGAACGCGTAGGGATGGGTCTGGCAGGGCACCAGGACTTCTTCTGCATAGGCAAACACGTTGACGGTAAGCAGTGACAGGCTGGGCGGAGTGTCCAGAAGGACGAAATCATATTTGCCCTCGACAGGCTCAAGGGCCTGGTTCAACCTATCTTCGCGTCCTTCCACGTCGACCAGCTCGACCTCCGCTCCGGCCAGGTCAACGTGGGAGGGAATGATTTCGAGCCCCTTCCAGGCAGTGCCGATGATTGCCTCTTCGATCCCGGCACCTTCCTCCCGGCTTATCAGGTGGTAGATATTGACCGGCTGTTTTTCAGGGTCGATCCCCAGGCCCTTGGTCGCATTGGCCTGGGGATCCATATCGACCACAAGAACCCTCGAGCCTTCCTGTGCCAAGGCGGCGGCCAGATTTATGACGGTAACCGTTTTACCGACTCCACCCTTTTCATTGGCTATGGCAATCTTTCGCATACCCTCTCCCCTGATTGAAAGTGAAAACTGGTTATCAACACCCCTCTATTCAGTTTGCCATCCGGCTTGCCTTCAATTCGACCATCCCCTCACCCAGCATGCGTGCCCGGAGAAGCATATCTTCGATCTCTTCAATCCGGCTTTTCAGGCAATCGGCATAACGGTCACGCTCCTGGTGGGTGCCCGAGATTGCCTCCAGGGTTTGGCCCAGGTCGGTAAGATATGTATCGAACTGCTCGGACATCAGTTCTTTCTGCCTGGCCGCGGCTGCATCCACCAGGCGCAACAGGTACTGGAACTTTATGTTCTCCTTGTAATCCTTGAACTGGGCGGACAGGGATTTCTTTATCTCTTTTTTCATCCTGATACCGGCGCTCGACAAGGCTTGCAATCCATGCTCGGCCCCGGAATGCTTTTCGTGTTTGAATATCTGCCTGAAGATCTTTACGGCGGTATAGAGCCCCAACCGCATGACCGCCTCGGTCTTGATGTTGGCCGAGTAACGAAGATTGGCGCGAGCAGGTGGCAATTGCAAGCCGATTATCTGCTTTACTTCTTCGAGATCAACGGTTGTATCCGGGTCCCGGCCGCCGGGTTGAAGTTTGAGGCCATAAGGGGAGAGGGTGGCGCTGTAAGCTTCCATGGCCTCGGCTATCATCACGCGGTATGGACCGCTTACCCGGGCGAGCCGATCCTTGAGGTCCTGCTCGGCTTCCTGGACGAATTTGATGATACCCGGATTCAGGCTCTCGGTCAGGTACCTGTCCACGGCCTGCCTGATTTCCTGGAAAACCAGGTAAACGGTGGCAGTAAAACCTGACTGGGACAATGACTGGCGGTACTTGTCGATTTCCACCTGGTAGCGGTCGACATAGGCCATGGCGGCCTTGGCCGGACTGGTATCCCCACCTTCGAAATAGCGTTCGACCGCTGTTTTCATTGCCGACTTTATTTTGTGGACGGCCCCGTCGATGGTGTTGTTGATCATCGACCTTATCTGGCGCATGTGGCCCTGGTGGCCGGCAAGTTTTTCAACCAGGCCTTTGACCTCGTCCTGACCGCGGATTGCAAGGTCGCGATGGAGCCTGGCCCAGTCGATCATCCGGGCAAGGAGAATTTCAAGCCGCTGGAGCTGGTTTTCCAGCAGCAGGGAGTACTTGTCGACGTTCAGTCTTTCTTCCAGGTGGTCAAGAAAGCGTCCGCTCACCTGTTCGGATCTCCTGACCATTTCCTGCTCCAGCCGCCATTGTTCAAGCCGGCGTTGATCTTTCAGGGACAGAGCCTCGCTGTTGTTG
>JALVRI010000048.1 GCA_027031325.1 Desulfobacteraceae bacterium | reverse complement strand
GGCGAATCGGCCTGAATGCCGGTGTCGGCCAGGTCCTAGCAGGCGGTTGAAAAACGTCATGAGCGCAGGTCAGACAAGCCAAAATCCTGCCAAAAAGCGCAGTTTATTGGTAATAAATGAGCATTTTGAGGAGGTTTTCAACGCCGTATGGCCAAGCGTAATAGTTTTTCAACAGCCTGTTAGAGGTCTGGTCTTGCCTTGACACCTTATCCGATTCAAATTAAATAGTGCGTTTTGATACTTGCACATTATGGAGGACCAGATGGACTATAAAAAGACTCTCAACCTTCCCCGGACCAAGTTCCCCATGAAGGCCAACTTGTCCCAGCGCGAGCCCCAGCAGCTGGCTGAGTGGGAGAAAACGGGTTTGTATCAAAAACTACGCCGGGCATCGGCCGGCCGCAGGCGTTTCATCCTCCATGACGGCCCCCCTTATGCCAATGGCCACATCCACATGGGAACGGCCCTCAACAAGATTTTAAAGGATTTTATTGTCCGCAGCCGGCAAATGGCGGGTTTCGATGCCGTTTACGTGCCGGGATGGGATTGTCATGGACTGCCGATCGAGCACAACGTGGAAAAAGAGCTGGGCAGCCGCAAGCAGGGCATGGGACAGGCCGAGATCCGGCGCAAGTGCCGTAAATACGCCGAGAAGTTCATCGATATCCAAAGGAATGAGTTCAAGCGCCTGGGGGTGTTGGGAGACTGGGATGATCCTTATTTGACCATGAGCTATGAGTACGAGGCTACCATCGCGCGCGAATGTTGCAGTTTTGCCATGGATGGAAGTCTCTACCGGAGCAAAAAGCCCATCCATTGGTGCTGTAGCTGCCAGACGGCCCTGGCTGAAGCTGAAATCGAATACGCCGACGAGACATCTCCTTCGATTTTCGTAAAGTTTGAAGTCGCAGACGACCTGGGGGAGGTGGATCCTGCCCTGGCCGGTAAAAATGTGGCCGTGATCATCTGGACCACCACCCCCTGGACCCTGCCGGCCAACCTTGCCATCGCCCTCCATCCTGATTTCGTCTATGCGGCCGTCGATACAGGGGACGACCAGCTTTTTATCATGGCAAAAGAACTGGTCGACAAGTGCATGCCTGCTTTCGGCTTTCGGTCCTGGTCGATTGTTTGCGAACTGGAAGCAGCAGCACTGGAAAACAAGCAATGCCGCCATCCCCTCTATGAACGCAATTCCCTGATCATTCTGGCCGATCACGTCACCCTCGATGCCGGTACCGGCTGCGTCCACACCGCTCCCGGCCACGGGCGTGAAGACTACGAAGTCGGATTGCGCTACGGCCTGGATGTCTACGCTCCGGTAGACGAGCAGGGCCGTTTCACGGATGACGTGGGCTATTTCGGCGGCCAGATGGTCTTTGAGGCCAATGCGGCCATCAATGCCAAGCTCCGGGAACTGGGCGTGCTGCTGGCCGAGGAAAAGATCGAGCACTCCTATCCCCATTGCTGGCGTTGCAAGCGCCCTGTAATTTTCAGGGCCACATCCCAGTGGTTCATCTCCATGGAAAAGAACGGTCTGCGCCGAAAGGCCCTGGAGGCCATCGATCGCGTATCCTGGATTCCCGCCTGGGGCCGGGAGCGGATTTACGGAATGATCGAAAACCGTCCCGACTGGTGTGTCTCCCGCCAAAGGGCATGGGGGGTGCCCATCACGGTTTTTACCTGCGCCGAGTGCGGCGGACTCGTAATCAACCAGGAGGTGGTTGAGCGGATCTACCGGTTGTTTCTGGAAAACGGGGCCGACGTCTGGTTCGAAAAAGATATCTCCGAATTGATCCCGGAAGGGTTAGCCTGCCCCGAGTGTGGGAGCAAGCGGTTGGAAAAGGAGACCGATATCCTCGATGTCTGGTTCGACTCCGGGGTCAGTCATGCCGCGGTGCTTGAAACCAGGTCCGATCTGCATTGGCCGGCCGATCTCTACCTGGAAGGCAGCGATCAGCACCGGGGATGGTTTCACAGCTCACTGCTTACCGCCGTGGGAACCAGGGGGCGGGCACCATACGAAGCTGTCCTGACCCATGGCTTCGTGGTGGATGCCGAAGGCAAGAAGATGTCCAAATCACTTGGCAACGTGGTGGCTCCCAAAAAGGTGATTGACCGTTACGGTGCCGAAATCCTGCGTTTGTGGGTTTCCGCCTCGGACTACAGGGACGATATCCGTATTTCGGACAACATTCTGCGCCAACTGGTCGATGCCTATCGCCGCATCCGCAATACCTGCCGCTTCATGCTGGGCAACCTGGATGATTTCGATCCCCGCACCGACTGCGTGGCCTACAGGAAGATGGAGGATATCGACCGCTTTGCCCTCCACCTGCTCCGGCAACTTGTGGAAAAATCGGCCAAGGCTTACGAAAAGTTCGAGTTCCACGTAATTCATCACAGCCTGCACAATTTCTGCGCC
>JALVRI010000047.1 GCA_027031325.1 Desulfobacteraceae bacterium | reverse complement strand
CCTTGCTCATTCCGGGTTTAAACGACGATCCCGCTCAATTGCGGTCTCTGGCCGAGTTTATCGTGCAGGAGCTGGGACCGGAGATCCCGTGGCATATCAGCCGGTTCCATCCAACCTACAAGCTCACCGACAGGCCGCCGACCCCCCTTGATACCCTGGTCAGGGCGTGGGAAATCGGACGTGGGGCGGGGCTGCACAATGTTTATACGGGCAACGTGCCGGGGCAGGCCGAAGAGAGCACATACTGTCCCGGATGCGACCGCCTGCTCATCGAAAGATGGGGATTCGGTGTCCGCTTCAACCGGGTTGAAGGCGGTCGCTGTCCCGGATGCGGCAAGCGGATCTATGGTTTGTTCGAAGGGGGCTGAGTTTTGGCGGGACCTTTTGAGTTCAGGTCCCTTACCGGCAGCACCCGGTAGGCCCGTTTGTGGGCCATGCGGTCCATGTAGTGGTAAACGTTATTGAAGTTGAAAACCCTGGCGCTGGGAGATAGGGGGTCTTTTTCCGAAGTCCACAACCAACCGCACGAAAGACGGATAAGAGGTACTATGTAGACCCATTGGCCGCAGTCTGATTCATAACCCTTTTTCCTGTCCACAAGGCTTTCCAGCTCCGCCAGGGTCGGCAGGCGCCAGTTTTCGTAATGCACCGGGAGGGTGTAAGGGAAGGTGTAGGTCACCCACTGCCTGGCCTCCCGCCAGGAGATATCACCGTTGTTGTCATTCTTGGCCCACATTACCCCAAGGCGGTGGTCGGTAATGGTGCCGTCGCCATTGTCGGTAAAGCGCTGGCCAGCATCGGCAAAGGCCGCCAGGGACAAAATGGCCAGCAGGACAACGGATATTTTACACAAACGGCTGTAGTCCATGATGATTCTCCTTTCGGTAATCTCGGCTGCAATCAGTGGATGCGTTTGCGCAGCCGTTCGGCCTGCCTGGGATCCCGGTATGAAACCACGGTTACAGGGCTTCTGCGAAACACCTTCTCGGCGGCTGAACCGATCAGTACTTCCCGCAGGTCACCACGTCCCTTGATGCCCATCACCACCATGTCCACTTTTTCAGCGACGATGATCTTGAGCAGTTCCCGGACAGGGTGCCCGACTTTCAGGATTATCTTTATCTCCCCTGAATCTATCCCGGCTTTGCGGACAAGCTCCTGCAAGGCGTCTTGCCGTTGCTGGCTGACACCTTTCACATAATGGTCCCCATCGACGTCGTAGCCCATGGATACGATACTACTTACCGCGTTGAGGTCCCGTTCGTTGATGATGCTGGCCACCATCAGGCTTGCTCCCAAGCGGCGGGCAAGGTCGGCGCCGAAGTTGAAGATAGGCTCGGTGTAGTCTGAAAAATCGATAGCGACCATTATTTTTTCGAAAGAAGCCATTGTCGCCCCTCCCTTTCATGATGTTTTCAAAAAAACGAAGGCATGCCATACCGGCCGGCAAACTTTCTGCAAGCCTGTCATTATGTGGCTGCGAGTCGATATTGATGGTCACCTCCACGGCGGCAAGTAGGGCCGCCGGCCCCTGGGACCGGCGGCCGCGGTTCAGGTTTTGGCCGGCTCCATCTTGGGTATCCGTGGTCTTTGCATGAGGTAGAGCAGTCCCAGCAGGGCCAGTCCGAGCAGGTAGCACCAGTAACGCTGGTCCTGGCCGATACCCAGGAGTCTGGAAATCAGATCTGGTCGCATCAGGATCAGGGTGACACAGAGGAAAAGGGGAATCTCGTAAAATTTGTTACGGGCCACGAACCAGCCCTGGGTGGCCGAGGCAAAGGCGAAGTTACCGATACAGGCCATGGCGAAGATAAGCAACCCCTGGGGCCAGCTGGAAATGTTGTGCAGGATCAGGTCGGTGTTGAAGATGAACATGAAGGGCAGGATTGCCGTGCGGATATCGTACATGAACCCCTGAAGCCCGGTGGGCACCGGTGGTGCCTTGGCGATGGCCGCCGCTGCATAGGCCGCCAGACCTACAGGCGGTGTGTCATCTGCCAGGATACCGAAATAGAAGCAGAACAGGTGGGCTGCCATCAGGGGGACAATGAAATCGTTCAAGGCCCCGATCTCGACGATTGCCGGTGCCGTCAGGGAGGCCATTACGATGTAGGTGGCGGTCGTCGGAAGGCCCATGCCTATGATGAGGCTGGTAATTGCGGTGATTACCAGCATCAGGAATATGTTGCCTCCTGACAAGGTGTCGATAATGGCGGTAATCAGTTGACCGAGGCCAAGGGCAACAACCCCGACTATGATTCCGGCCGCGGCCGTTGCCAGGGCCACCGAGACCATGTTGAGAGCCCCGGAAGCAAGGGCGGCGAAAATATCCTTGATGCCTTCATAAAAGGCCTGTCCCAATGGCTGCTTGTTGCGGTAGGCCCTGACCGGGTGCTGGAGCAGCATGATGACGGCCATGATCCAGATCG
>JALVRI010000046.1 GCA_027031325.1 Desulfobacteraceae bacterium | reverse complement strand
CAAGAAGTTGCTCAAGCTGGAAATCGATATGGGGGAAGGACGCAACCGGACCATTGTCTCCGGTATTGCAGCCAGTCACCGGCCGGAAGATTTGCCCGGCAAGCAGGTCATCGTGGTGGCCAACCTCAAACCGGCCAAGTTGATGGGTGTTTTGTCGGAGGGGATGCTTCTGGCTGCCGGCCAGGGAAAGCAGACCGCGCTGGTTGTGCTGGAAAAGAAGCTTGAACCCGGGACCAAGGTCAGTTAGCCCATGGAAGCCATCGTATCCGGACGCCGTAACTCCTGGCGCAAGTATCAGGAACAACTCAAACGGCAACGCAACCCGAAGCAACGCTGGAAAGCCATCTTTGCAATGGCGGCCCTTTTGGTGGCCGGCGCCATTGTGGCCGGCACCGGTGACAAGCCGGCCAAGGTCGTATCCCGGCCCAAGGCCGGGGCGCAACAAGCGACATCTAGGGAGCTGATAGGCAAAGACGACGTGCGCCTGCTGCTTGCCGGACAGAACCTGGTGAATATCAGCAGCGAGCGGCTGGTTCTCGACGTGGGCAAATTTTCTCTGGTTGTCTATCCAACTATCATACCCGACCTCCAGGCCTACATGCTGCGGCATCTGGACCGGCGCAATTCACGTGCCATCGCAATAGTGGCCATGGAACCTGATTCCGGCCGGGTTGTCGCCCAGACGGCTTTCAACCGGGGTAATCCCGCCAAAGACCCCTGCCTGGCGGCCGCTTTCCCGGCTGCCAGCATTTTCAAGCTGGTCACGGCGGCGGCGGCCATCGAAAACTGCAACCTGCGGGCAGATTCACTGCTGCGCTTCAACGGCTACAAACACACCTTATACAAGCGCCAGCTGACGATGAAAACCAACCGTTATTCCAACGTCATCCGTTTCAAGGACGCTTTCGCCCAGTCAGTAAACCCGGTATTCGGCAAGCTGGGATGGCACCGCCTGGGACGAGCCACCCTGGAAAAGTACTCTTCGCGCTTCGGCTTCAATGCCGCCATCGACTTCGAGCTTCCGGTGGGCAAGAGCAGGGTTTTAATTGATCAACGTCCATACAATTGGGCCGAGGTGGCCAGCGGTTTCAATCGCCGAACGACCCTTTCGCCCCTCCATGGTGCCATGCTGGCCGCATGTGTCATCAACAACGGCAAGATGATGGCACCTTCCATGGCGGCAGCCATCGAAACCGGCCAGGGGCAACCGCTGTATCACCAGCGCCCGGAACTGTTCAGCCGCCCCATCAGGCCGGCAACCGCAAGGATACTTCAGGAGATGATGGAGACGACAGTGATCTCCGGAACCGCCAGCCGGACTTTCCGTGATCGCCGCAGGGACAAGATCCTGCGCCGTCTCAGGCTGGGGGGCAAGACCGGCTCCATTTACAACCAGGCCCACGATACGCGTTACGATTGGTTCATCGGCTGGGCCCGGGACAAAAAATCCGGTAAGAAGCTTGCCGTGGCGGTGATGGTGGCCCACGGCAGGTATATCGGAGTACGTGCGGCCAAGTACGCCAAGATGCTTTTCAAGCGCTATTTTGACAAATTATCCAATTCTTCCCTGTCGGCGGCGAATTGCTCCAAAAAGCAAGCCGTCCGACACATCAGTTCCTGACCTCCATACCAAAAGGAGTTAGCAATGCCAGGATTTGAAATCTTTGGAGACGAAGAACGGCAACAAGTCCAGGATGTCCTTGAGACCGGGGTCTTGTTCCGTTACGGCTTCGACGCCGCCCGTAAAGGGCACTGGAAAGCGAAAACATTTGAAAAAGAGTTTGCCGGTAGACTCCGGGTCGCTCACTGTCACCTGTGCTCCAGTGGTACGGCAGCCTTGAGTACCGCTCTGGCGGCCTGCTCGGTGGGAGCCGGGGATGAGGTGATCGTGCCGCCTTTTACCTTCGTGGCCACCATCGAGGCCGTTTTGCTGGCAGGTGCCGTGCCGGTATTTGCCGAAATAGATGAGACACTTTGCCTTGACCCGCAAGGACTCGAGCAATGCCTGACAGACAAGACAAAGGCCGTCCTGCCGGTTCACATGTGCGGCTCCATGGCCCGGATCGATGCGATTGCCGATTTTTGCAAGCGCAAGGGCCTCGTGCTGATCGAAGACGCCTGCCAGGCGGTGGGTGGATCTTTCCAGGGGCAGGCGTTGGGGACCTTCGGCCAAATGGGCTGCTTTTCCTTTGACCCGGTCAAGACCATAACCTGTGGCGAAGGCGGGGCCGTAGTGACCAACGATGAAAAGCTCTACCTTTTGGCCGAAGGTTACGCCGACCACGGCCACGACCACGTGGGTGATGACCGCGGGGCCGAAAATCATCCCATTATGGGCACCAACTACCGTATCAGCGAACTGAACGCCGCCGTCGGGTTGGCCCAGCTGCGCAAGTTGGACTGGATCCTGGAACGCCAGCGGCAACACAA
>JALVRI010000045.1 GCA_027031325.1 Desulfobacteraceae bacterium | reverse complement strand
CCGAACCGCCCGCGGCTGAAGCGCCGATCGGACGCCGGCGGCTTGTCATCGTTTACCTGGTAACAGCCGGGAAGCCAAACCAGGCTCTCGCTGTAGTATCTTGCCTCGTCTTCGGGAACGACCATACTATCAGCCACAAAATAATCGATGAAATCCGCCCCGGTCGTACCCGGATAACCCAGGTAGTGCACCTGCAGCGGTGCCGGTCGCAAGGCGAGGATACCAAGCCGGTTGCCCTCCATGTGTCCGGTCATGTCCACCAGGATATCGACCTTGTCAGCGTATATCCTCTCGGCCGCCTGCCTGTCATTCAAACCTGTAAGTTCCACCCACTTGTCCGCTCCGGCAGCAATGGCGCCGCAGTAAGGATCGTTGGTTGCGGGCCGCAGGCTGTAACAGATCACCCTGAAGCGGCGCCGGTCATGATACCCGAACATGCTGCGGGTCAGGTGGCCGGTGGCCGCATTGCGGAACTGGTCCGACAGGTACCCGATGGTCAGGCGGCCCCGGCCGCGGCGATGGTGAACGAAACGGCAAGGACCGGCAATCCGCCTTGACCGCCTGGATATCCAGAGGCTCCAGGCCCTGGCGACTGCCAGGTTGCGGGCCGGGCTCATGCACCAGCTAAAATTGAAAAACGGGGGTTCAGCCGGACGTTGCCCCGCAGCCAGGGCTTGATCGGTGGTTTCAGCGAGCCTTGGAAGTACACTTGAAAGCCTGCGCCACTGAAATGTTTGCTGGAGCAGGTGGGCCTGGAGTGCCAGGGCATCCGGGCAGCCGCCGGGAAGCCGCGCAGCCCGTCCGGCCACCGCCAGGGCCTTTGCCAACCTCCCCAGGCGCCTGTGGGTCAAGGCCAGGTTTACAAGCACCCTGCTGTCTTGCGGCTTGATGCCGGCCGCTTTTTGAAAGGCCCGGCAGGCAGGCTCCAGTTCCGACTTTGCCAGCAGGATGGTTCCCAGGTTGTTCCAGCTATCTCCGTCACGGGGATTGATTTCCAACAAGGCTTCCAGTACCTTGCGGGCTGAATCAAGGTTGCCCATCTCCTTGTAAGCCCTGGCCAGGTTATACAGGGAGACTGCCCTGAGGGGCGGCATCCGGGCGGCATTTTGAAACCATGTCACGGCCTCTTCCAGGTTTCCCATCCTGGCTGACAAGACCCCGCCTGCCAGCCACACCCGGCCCAAATCGGGATCCTTGCCGACGGCCATGCGGTACAGGTCCATGGCCTGGTGGAATCTACCCGCTTTTTCAAGAACCGCTGCCCGGCGGGCCAAATCGAGGGGGGTGTCAATGCCAGGCCCGCCGTTGGCGACGCCGGGCGCCGGACCGCCTCCGGCCGGGAGCCTGGAAGCTTGCCCCGCCTGCTGGAAAGAAGGGCCGAAAATGGGACTTGAACGGCGGTAGGATTCTTTCAATTTCACCTTCCCGGTCTTGCCGCCGGCCGGAAACCTTCCCTTTGCCCGCCGGCGATTTCATCATTAAACATAAATCCGGCCCTCATGGTCCGGCTTGGAATCAATTCCCGGCGCAGGGTCAGTTCGACGGCATAGACCATGACCCTGATATCGTTTTGCGGGTCGTTTTCGTAATTGGCGCTTGGAAACATGAAGTAGCGATGTTTCAAGATATCCACCACCGGCAGGATACAGGGATTGACGTAGTTGCGGGGGAAAAATTCCAGCACCAGGGAATCTGAAGGCATAAAAAAACTGTGGGTCATGCCGGCTCCATGGGGGCCAAGCAGACATTCGGCCCTTGCGGCCAGCCCAATCTGTTCCCGCAAGGGCAGGTCTTCCATGATGAGCCTGTGGAAACCGAATTTTTCCAGGGTCTTTACCAGCTCTTCTTCGTTTACGATCCGCCGGCCTTCTTTGGCCTGGCTCCGCGAGATGTAAATCCTGAGGGGCGGTCCTTCCACCTCCACAGAGGCCAGCAGCCTGCGACGCAACCTGTAAAAAAGTTCCGGGTAGAAGCGCAGGTTCGAGTAGCCCTCGATCGGCCGGGGTACAAAAAGGGTTTCAACCCACCATGGTTTTCCGTCGTACGGTAGAATCCGACCCCAATCGATTCCCAGCATCTCCAGGGATTCGGCCACAAACCTGTTTTGGGGCAAGCTTGGCGGAACTATGATCTTGCCTGTGAAACCGGCCATCTCGGCTGCCATCAACTTTACCAGGCTCTCCATTGTCCAATGCCAGAAATTGTAAGAGCGATAGCCGTGCAACGCCAGGTAACTGCCCGCGCGCCTGGTTTGTGCCTCGGCCCTGAACCTGGTCCAGGCCGGTTGGAATTTGGGACCGCTTGCAAAATCGGGGATAATGGTTCCATCTTCCAGATCCAGGGCGTGCAAGCGCGATCCAGGGGCGGCAAAAACCGTCAGCGGGCCTATCAGGCAGGCGTCACTCACCCTGGCCACCCAGGGCTCATTTTGGGCCTGGTTGCCAC
>JALVRI010000044.1 GCA_027031325.1 Desulfobacteraceae bacterium | reverse complement strand
CCTGTATCCTTGCCTCCATGGCCGGGTCCTCGTGGCGCCAGCCGTTTTTGATGCGGGCTTGTGACAGGTTGCGCATGAATTTTCGTAGATAAAGAGAGGTTATCCGGGCATGCTCTTGGAACGGTTGGGACCATCTTACTTTGCCGACAGCGGCCAGCTGCTTGGATATATCGACCAGGGGGGTGTTTATCCCCCACAGGACCATCTGGTTTTCGAGAGTCTTGCAATTGGAGTGCTTGGCCAACAACAAGTCCAGCATACCATAGGTGTTCATGATCACGTCTTCGTTGAGCTGAACTACGGCCAGAGTATAGCCTTCGGAAAATCCGCGTTTATATTCCGGGCCTTGTTCACCGGCAAAAGACCAGGCGCCCATTGTCCCTGAGAGCAACAAAATAAGCGCCCCTGAAATCAAGCCCCATTTTTTTTTGAGTCCTGTCTGCATTTTATCAGCCCCTTTCTTTAGTTCACACCGCTCAGCCCCGCGGCCTGGTTTTTTAAGCCGGCAACGAATGTCACGCATTCGGCCAGACCTTGAAATTCCCGCCTGGCACGTACAATCGTCCCCGACTTTACAAGTGCCCCGCACCGGAAACAAGAAAATTGGACGCCAAGCCAACCGTTTTCCGGATATTCCATCCCGGACTATGCACTTCAAATGCCTGAAAAGTAATTTCATTGAATTATCGCATAAGTTTGGATGTATTTGTTCCTGTCCGTGGCTTCACCGGCAAGCTGAAGTTCCATCGCTGAAAAATCCTTAAGTCTTTGAAGCCGCAAGGGGCTTGTGATTTTACCGAATCTGCTTTGCTGGAGGGCAGTTGAAGTACCAAAGCAGGTCTGCCTGCCCACCGCCTCGCATCTTCGCCAAACTCGCCGGCTGCAAAATCCAGGTTGATAGTTTTTAAATTGGTATTGACAACTTTACAGGTTTGGCGTATATTGGCAACCAGTCTTGAGCTTAGCCCAGCAACAATACCCAAAACAACGGCCGGACATGAAACTGAACCCCAATGCACCTTTGCCCCTCTACCACCAACTGGCAGACATCCTGCTGCGACGGATTCGCAGCGGGCAATACCAGCCCGGCAAGCGGATTCCTTCTGAAAACCAGCTTGCCGGCCAATTCGGAATCGGCCGCCCAACCGTAAGGCAGGCCATCGACCTGCTGGTCCGCCGGCGTTACCTGTCCAGGCGCAGGGGATCGGGGACCTACGTGTGTGAGCCGACCCGTGAGGTGGACCTTTTCTCACTGGACGGCACCAGCGCTTCTTTCCGAAAGCGGGGCCTGCCGACCGACTGTCGCATCATCTCGCCCCTCAAACTGATCAAGGTCAATGGAAACCGGGAAAATCCCTTCAGCGGCCGGTCTGCCTATTTTCTGGCGCGCCTGACCACAGTCAACGGAAATCCGACCCTGATCGAAGACATCTACCTCCACCCCGAGCTCTTTCCGGACCTGGACTCCTTGAACCTGGACAACCAGAGCCTGTCGGAGATAGCCGAAGAACGCTACTACCTGAAACCTTTGGCCGGCAAGCAGAGCTTCAGGATTGGTTACCTGGAGCCGGGACGGGCCCGGCTGCTCAAGATTACGCCCACAACACCGATCCTCGAAGTTCACCGATACCTCCATTTTGACCAATCCCAAAACGGAGTTTACGCCGTCCTTTACTGCCTGACGGAAAAGTTTGCCTTTTCGCAGTTCATCGGGGTTTCATCCAATGCAGCCTGATAATGGATATTTTTCTGAATTCGGGGGCGCTTTCATCCCGGAAATCCTTACTTCCACCTTCGATCAACTGGAAGCCGCTTTCAGGGAGGCCAGGGCGGACCAGAACTTTTGGCAGGAATACAAAGCCTTGATGTCCAATTATTCCTGCCGGCCAACCCCGCTTACCTTTGCCGCCAATCTGACCCGCTATTTCGACGGGGCCAGAATCTACATCAAGCGCGAAGACCTCAACCACACCGGGGCCCATAAAGCCAACAATGTAATCGGCCAGGGACTGCTGGTCAAACGGATGGGCAAAGGCAGGGTTATTGCCGAAACCGGGGCCGGCCAGCACGGAGTCGCCACGGCCACCATGGCGGCTCGTTTCGGGTTTGAATGCACAATTTACATGGGCTCCAAGGATGTCATCCGCCAAAGGCCCAATGTTTTCTGGATGGAACGGTTGGGCGCTGAAGTGGTGGCGGTGGAAAGCGGTTCCAGGATTCTAAAGGACGCTATCAACGAAGCCCTGCGGGACTGGGCTGCCAACATGGACGATACCCACTACGTGCTGGGCACCGCCTGTGGGCCGCATCCTTTTCCGGAAATGGTTGCCTGGTTCCAGTCCATCATCGGCCGGGAGGCCCGCCGCCAGATACTTGCGGCCGAGGGCAATCTGCCACAAAGAGTTTACGCCTGTGTGGGAGGTGGTTCCAACGCCCTGGGACTTTT
>JALVRI010000043.1 GCA_027031325.1 Desulfobacteraceae bacterium | reverse complement strand
TGGAAAAAATCGTCAAGGGCAGGTCACAATCATTGCCCTCGGCCCATGCCACCAATATCTTCGCAGCCGCCTGCTTCTTGACCGTCTATCTGCCCAAGGGTTGGCCTGTATTTTACCTGATCGCCCTGCTGGTGGGATACTCCCGGGTGTATCTGGGCATGCATTTTCCTTTGGACGTGGTCGCCGGTGCCCTGACAGGAACTGTCTGCGCCCTGGCGCTGGTAATCCCGACCAATAAAATCGTCGCTGCCCTGGCCGGTCGAGACAAAGATCAACCCGGTGGAGGCCGCAATGAAACCTGAGCCTTTTCTGTCCGTGGTCATACCAGCCTATAACGAGGAAGATCGGCTTTTGCCGACACTTGAAAAATCGATTGCATATCTAGCAGGCCAGGAATACCTCAGTGAAATACTGGTGGTAAGTGACGGAAGCCGTGACGCAACCGCAAGGGTCATCGACAAATTCAGTCCTCCTTCAAATGTAATCCTGAGGTCGTCTGAATATCATCCCAACCGGGGCAAGGGCTACGCAGTACGTTATGGAATGCTGCGCTGTGGAGGTCAGATCCGCATGTTCATGGACGCCGACTATGCGGTCCCCATGGAATCTGTGGAGCTTGCCTGGCCACTTTTCAGGCAGGGGTGCCAGGTGGTGATCGCATCGAGGGGCTTGAAAGGAGCCAGAATAACCGCCCGCCAGAATTTTTGGCGCCAGCTGTCGGCAAAGATATATACAGTTATCCAAAACATTTATCTAGGCATATCCTACCCCGATACCCAATGCGGGTTTAAACTCTACCGCAAAGAAGCAGCTAGATGGCTTTTTAGCAACCAGCGGCTGGATAGCGTGATCTTCGACGCCGAACTTCTTTGGTTGGCCCGTAAGGCAGGCATGCGGGTAGGACAATTCCCCGTCCAATGGACCCACGTGGAAAATTCCCGTATTCAATACGACAATATTTCAAAGTCTATTTTCATCTTCAAAGAACTTTTCCGCATAAAAGGCCTGCACGATCTTTGACCATATCAATCGTTTTTTCCCCTCTTGAACCGAATAACAGGGGCAATGCCCAACAAGATAGAAATCACAGCCAGGCTGCTAGACCACGGAACCGTACCTGAACAGCCGGCGCTGGAAGACATTCCGGTATCAATGAAACAACCAGGAATGCTGAATTCGGCCGCATCCGTCCCCTGTCCATCATCGCCGAGCCCCATTCCTGAAGGATCGACGATTATGCCATTGCGCACTCCGTCCTCATCACCGCTGCCTCCATCTTCGAGCACAAGGGTAACCGAGTGACGGTCGCTGCCGAACATGGCGTATTCGTATGCCTGCCAGCCATCTTCAGTGCTGTACTTGTACCAGCTGGCCTCGGGATCGAGTTCCTCTGAAAAATATACTGTTATGGTGGCCGTCGTCACTCCCTCTGCAAGTAAAAGTTTAAAGCTTATCAGGCCGAAGGTCATGGTCCCAGGGGGGGTATCCTGCCCGGCCACATCTTCCGGTATCAGTGACTTTAGTGCCACCACCTGCACATCGGGGGAATTGCACTTCACGCCCACCAAGCCATCGCCCAGGGCGGTTTTGACAACCAGCATATTCGCTTGAGAAGAATCGGCCTGTCCATCTCCGTCCAGGTCGACGAAAGTTTCGACCTCCTGATGATCCGGCAAGCCGTCACCGTCGGCATCACCGGCTGCAGCATTGTCCCGGGTTTCAAAAACACCGGGCTGGGACCAGTCGGAAGTCATGCCGGCCGAATCCGTATAGCAGACCCTCCAGTAATACGTTGTTTCCGTATCCAGGAGCATGTCGGAAAGAGTAAATTCGGTCAGTTGGTTGTAACAAACCCGGTCCATCACCAGGTCTGCAAAATCGGACCTGGTGCTGACCTGCCAGCGGGACTTTGTATGCCCGTCGCCGTCGAGATCGAAAAATCTTCCGGCCACCAGTTTGGGAGCCAGGCTGACACCCTCGCTCTGGTTTGGAGAAATAACTTCGGGAACCGACGGCGAAGAGTTTTCTTCCGGCTCGCTCGTAACCGGTCCCGGGCCGGTTGTATCCGTATCCCCGTCTTGAGTGTCCGTTCCGGTTTGGCCACCGGTGTCCGGCTCTTCTGCCTGTTCATCCTGGCCGGTATGGTCTGAAGCTCCCCCTGGAGAATCACCATCCTGGCCGTCGGAGCTGACCGGTGCGAACGAGACCTCGTTGGAATCATCGCTTTCGCATCCACTGTCGAAAGCCCGGACAACAAAATAGTACACCTGCCCGGCCTCCAGGTTGTTTACGGTGAATGTGGTTCCGCTACCTGTGTAAACCGGATTGTCATAATCGTATGCTTGGCCTTCTGTCCTTTGAAAAAGCTTGTAGCCTTCAGGGGTGGGCGTCACGGGGTCCCATTCCAGGGTGACCTGGTCGGCTCCGGTGGCCATCGGCGCGATCAACAAGCCAAGAAT
>JALVRI010000042.1 GCA_027031325.1 Desulfobacteraceae bacterium | reverse complement strand
AAGGTGGAAGTATCCATTTTGGTGCCAAGGCTGTCGCCGATTTCACATTCCGGATCAAGCTGGCGGCCTTCTTCGAGACTGATCTGCAGGTCCGGATCACTTACCGTCTCGACCACTTCCTTGAACTGGAAGACTTCGATTTCACCGGTCTCCTCGTTGTACTGGGCCTCGATGTCGGCTTTGGGACCGAATTTTTTCTTGGCAGCCGATCTGAGGGCTTCTTCCAAGGCTTTGATAAGAATATGCTTATCTATTCCCTTGTCCCGGCTGATCTGGTCAACCACCCGCTTGATATCCGCGATAAACATCAGTTGTCTCCATTATAATTTAGTAGATGGGCCTTCTTGATGCTTGAAAAACCGAACAGGATGGGCTGGCCGTCCACGAGCATGCATACCGTATCCCCTTCTGCACCATTGACGATACCGGTGAATGTCCGCCGTCCGCTTACCGGCCTTGCCGTCCGTATGCGGGCCTGGTGCCCCTTGAAACGGTTGAAATCCGATGCCTGCCCCAAAGGCCGCTGGGGTCCGGGTGAAGAAACCTCCAGGCGGTAGCTGGCATCGATATCAAGATTGACGTCTATCAAATCGCTGATCTGGCGGCTGAAAACGGCGCAATCATCAAGGGTGATCCCCCCGGGACGGTCCAGATAGAGCCTCAGGACCCACCCCCCCGGCTCCCGCAGCCATTCAACATGGATAAGCTCCACGCCTTGCTCGAGGCAAACGGGCCGTGCCAAGTTCCTTACAGCCGGAATCAATTCTTCAGCTGACATCATGCTCCACTTGTCCCCCGGTCAGTCGCCAACCCAGGCTCCAGCGCCCCCGAACCAAATAAAAAACGGGCGAAAAGCCCGCTTTCTTGGTAGGGTAGAACTTTCAATAGATGCCGAAAGTTGTCAGTTCATTCCACTGCCCTTAGCAACCATGCGTTCGGTTAAGACTAAATATCTACCTTACCAAGAACGACATAAATAAAAAAACCGGACTTAAATGGTGGAGCGGGCAACGAGACTCGAACTCGCGACACCAAGCTTGGGAAGCTTGTACTCTACCAACTGAGCTATGCCCGCTTACCAAACTTTTTCTATAGGCTAGCCCTTCCGGATTGTCAAATATTTTTTCTCTTCAGTTTCCCGTCCGTCCGGCGCCAAAAGCGGCATTCATTCCACCAGCTTGCGAATCGCCTCCAGTTCTTTTCTCAAAGATCGTACAAAACCGGCAAAATCGTCGTCGCCCTGCTTGGGCCTGCGGGCCAGGTACTTGCGGGCGCCCTTGATTGTAAATTTGCGTTCATATAGCAAGTGTTTTATCTCCAGCAGCAGTTCCAGGTCCGACCGGCGGTACAACCGCTGCCCCTTGGCGGTCCGTTTGGGCCGTATCCTCGGAAACTCGGTCTCCCAGTATCGCAAGACCGACGACGGCACACCCACCAGTCTGCTTGCCTCGCCGATTCTGAAATAGAGCTTGTCAGGAATCCGGCCTTTCGCACCACCTTGATTCGTCATTGGACATCCCTGGCGGACCATGAGGTAAGGCAGCAGGCCTTCCCGGCCATCAAGCCGGCACGGAAGCCTTGAATGCTTCGATGAGCCGCTTGCCAACCGCCCCATGGAGCCGGTTGACTTGTTCGTCTTCCAGGGTTCCTTCCGCCGAACGATAAACTATCCGGATAGAGATACTTTTTTTACCATCCGGGATCGGTTTGCCCTGGAAGACGTCGAACAGGTAAAAATCATCGATCAATTTTTCATTCATGCCGGCCAGATGTTCCAGAATCAAACGGGACTCGATTTCCTGGTCTACTATGAGGGTGATATCACGGGAAGTCGAAGGGTAACGCGGGATAGGTGCAGCAAACCGCTGCCCTGGAATCACGGCGAGTATTTTCTCCAAATCCAGATCGAACACGAAAACCGGCTGCTTTAGATCGTAGGCCCGGCAAACCTTGGCATGTACCCGGCCCACCAATCCCAGACGCGTGGACCCGCTGTAAACCCAGGCACTCTGACCGGGCTGGGTAAAACGGCAATCCCCGTCTTCAACCGCCGTAAAGCAAATCTTTTCGATTGCCAGCCCGGCGCAGATACCCTCCACCGCCGCCTTGATATCGAAAAAATCGCACTCGGCGTTCTTGGCATACAGTTGGGCTTCATACCGGCGGCCGGTCATCACCCCCGCCAGCATTTCCGGTTCTTCCGGCAGGCGGTCGGCACCCCTTGACAGAAAAACCTTGCCCACCTCAAACAGCCTGAGATGGTTGACCTGGCGAGCCAGGTTGCGGCTCACGGTCTCCAGCAAGCCGGGCACAAGGCAAGTCCGCATCACCGCCTGGTCATCGGCCAAAGGATTGAGCAGGACCAATTGCCGACGGCGCTCGTCTTCCTGAGGCAAGCGCAGGCGCTCGCAGGAATCCCGGGAAACGAAACTATAATTAATGGCTTCGGAAAAACCCATGCCCGTCAGCAGGGAGCGGATCTTGTCCCTGCAGGACCTCCGGCGATCCGGCCCCGTACCGCTCGGGGCAATCGACGGAAAGGTGGTGGCGATGCCGTCGTAACCTGCCAGGCGGGCCACCTCTTCCATAAGGTCCACCGGACGGCTGATATCCACCCGGAAAGAAGGCGGAGTGACTTCCAGCCGCCCCTGTTCCTTCAACTCGGCCTCGAATTCGATGGAACGCAACAAGTCGGCCATCTGGCCGCCATCAAGATCGGTTCCCAGCAGCTTGTTGGTAGCCGTCACGCCGAGGGACAGGGACCGGGGAGACCTTGGCCCTGAATTTACGTCAATGTAGCCTTCAACCAGGTGTCCGCCGGCCATTTCGTTCATCATGCGGGCCGCGCGCTCCATGGCGTAGATGGTTCCCTGGGGATCGACCCCGCGCTCGAAACGGTGGGAAGCATCGGTGTTGAGTCCAAGCCGCTTGGCGGTACGCCGGATGCTCACCGGGTTGAAATAGGCGCTTTCGATGAGCACCCTGGTTGTGGTGTCTTCGATCTCGGAATTCATGCCACCCATGACCCCGCCGATGGCCACCGGTTTTTCAGCGTCGCAGATCATCAGGGTTTCGGCGTTGAGGCGGCGCTCCTTGCCGTCCAGGGTCACAAAAACTTCACCTTCTGTAGCCGTCCGGACCACGATCCGCCGGCCGGCAAGGTTGTCGAAATCGAAAGCGTGCAGGGGCTGACCGGTTTCAAGCATGACAAAATTGGTGACATCCACCAGGTTGTTGATGGGCCTCAGCCCTACCGACATCAGCCGGTCCTGGAGCCAGAAGGGTGACGCGGCCACCTTCACCTGCTCCAATAGCCGGGCGGCGTAACGGGGGCAGTGGTCCGGAGCCTGGATCTCAACTGAAGTAATATCGTGGATCGGACCCCGGGCTTCAGGCATGGCGACCTCGGGCCGGCGTATGCGCTCGCCCTGAAAGGCAGCCACCTCGCGGGCGATTCCCATGATGCACAGGCAGTCCGGCCGGTTGGGTGTAAGCCCGATCTCCAGGACTGGGTCACGTAAGTCCAAGGCCCTGTTGAGAGGAGTCCCCACCTCCAGGTCTCCATCAAGCTCCATTATCCCGGAAGCATCAAGCCCCAGCCCCAGCTCAGCCTCACTGCAGAGCATCCCTTCGGAAAGCCGGCCGCGGATTGTGCCGGCCGAAATGCGCATCCCGCCGGCAAGCTCGGTTCCGGGCAAGGCCAAGGGCGACAACATTCCGGCCCTGACGTTGGGCGCCCCGCAGACCACCTCTACGGCCGCCCGGCCGTTTTCCACCGTACAGATGCTCAGGTGATCTGCATTGGGATGTTTTTCTACCAGAGTTACGCGACCCACCACGACCGTTTCCAGGTAGGCGTAACGATCATAAACGGTCTCGACCTCGAGACCGGCCATGGTGAGCCTGTCGGCCAACTGGCCGACATCCATCCGGATGTCGACATAGTTTTTCAACCAACTGAGACTTGCCTTCATATCCTGCTTACCTCATCGCCCCGCCGTTTTTCACCCTGCTGCAACCCACGTCCAATATCCCGCTTCCAAGGGTCGGCTTCCAGCTTCCCGGCCCATGTTTCCAATGCAACTCGGCACTTGCCCTTTCAGGGAAGGGCCGCAACATTTTCAGAACTGGCGCAGGAACCGGTAATCGTTATCGAAATACTTGCGGATATCATCGATCCGGTATTTCAGCATGGCGATCCGTTCAACCCCCATGCCAAAAGCAAACCCTGTATACTTAGAGGTATCGTAGCCCACGTTTTCGAAGACCGCCGGATGGACCATCCCCGACCCCAGGATTTCGAGCCATCCGGTCTGGGAGCAAACCCGGCAGCCTTTTCCCCTGCAGATGACACAACGGATGTCGACTTCGGCACTCGGCTCGGTAAAAGGAAAGAAGCTGGGTCTGAAGCGGAGGCTGGTTTGGGGATCAAACATCTGATGGACAAAAGCGGTCAGGACACCTTTCAGATCGCCGAAGGAGATTCCTTCGTCAACCAGGAGGCCTTCGACCTGATGGAACATGGGTGTATGGGTCAGGTCGGAATCACAGCGGTATACCTTGCCGGGGGCCACCATCCTGACAGGAGGCGGCTGTTTTTCCATGACCCTGGGCTGGGTAGGCGAGGTATGGGTCCGCAAAACTATGTTTTCGGATATATAGAAGGTATCCTGCATGTCCCGGGCCGGATGGTCCTTGGGGATGTTGAGGGCCTCGAAGTTGTAATAGTCGGTTTCGATTTCAGGCCCTTCCACCACGTCGAACCCCATCCGTGTAAAGATATCGCATATTTCGCGGGTGACCTGGGTGATGGGGTGGAGCGATCCGGGCAGCACACCCCGACCGGGCAGGGAGACGTCCAGGCGCTCGGTGGCCTCCTGGCTGTCCTCCAGCCGCTTGCGGGCAGCGGCAAACCCGGCCTCAAGCTGCTTTTTGACTTCATTGGCCCTCTTGCCGGCGGCCGGGCGCTTGTCTGCCGGAAGGTTCGAAATTCCGCGCAGGAACTGGGTCACAAGGCCCTTGCGTCCCAGGTACTTGACCTGCAACTTCCGGATACCGTCCGGATCCTCGATCCGTTCCAGTTCTTCTTCGGCCTGTTCCAGAATTTTATCGATCGATAGTTCCACCACAAAGACCTGCCCTGAAAAAAACGGTACGGCACAACGCAAGCCGGTCGTCAAGACCGGCCGGGCACTAGAGCTGCTGGGCGGCCAAGGCCGCGATCCGGGCAAAACCGTTCGGATCGGAGACGGCAAGCTCGGCCAGCACCTTGCGATCCAGTTCAACCCCGGCTTTCTTTAATCCGTACATGAACTTGCTGTAGGAAAGATCGTTGGCCCGGGCCGCGGCGTTGATCCTGGCTATCCACAACTGGCGGAACTGGCGCTTGCGCTGGCGCCGGTCGCGGTAAGCGTACATCAAGGCCTTGTCCACCGAATCGGCGGCCGTCCTGAACAGCTTACTCCTGCCGCCGCGGTAACCCTTGGCCAGTTTCAAAACCTTCTTTCTTCTTCGCCTTGCCTTATATCCTCTTTTGATCCGCATATCATATCTCCTCAACTGCCACCTGCCATCGGCAGGCCATGATCCTTGGTCTTACCCGTTGGGCAACAAGCGACGGATTTCGGCCATATCGTTCTTCGATACGATCTGGGCCTGTCTCAAACGCCTTTTCCGCTTGGGAGACTTCTTGGTAAGAATGTGACTGGCATGGGACTTGGAAAAGGCAAATTTGCCACTGCCGGTTTTGCGAAAACGCTTCGCGGCTGCTCTGTTGGTTTTGATCTTGGGCATCTTTTCTCTCCTGAAAAAATATTGACCTCCACGGACAAACGCTGTCCGCCGGCCTCATTATCTCTTAGCAAGCTGTTGAAAACTATCACGCTTGGCCAGACGGCGTTGAAATCCTGCTCAAAATGCTCATTTATTACCAATAAACTGCGCTTTTTGGTCGGATTTCGGCTTGTCCGACCTGCCCTCATGACGCTTTTCAACAGCCTGTGAAAACACAAGCGCGCGCAAAAAAGCGCTGGCGCGAGCGCACTTAGACAAAGCTCACGCCAGACGGTGGTATTTTACTGATTGCCGCAGCCGCCCTTGCTGAATTCCGATCACTTGGGCGCCAGCACCATCACCATGGTACGGCCTTCGAACTTGGGCGCCTGTTCTATTACGGCAATGTCTTCTACTTCCTCAGCTATCCGCTGGAGCAGGTCCCGGCCCCGCTGGGAAAGGGTTATCTCCCGGCCCCTGAACATGACGGTTACCTTTACCTTGTCTTTGCGGCCGAGGAACTTCTTGATGTGCCCCAGCTTGGTCTGCAGATCGTGGTCACCTGTCTTGGGGCGGACCTTGATCTCCTTGACCTGGAAGGTGGTCTGTTTCTTGCGGGCCTCGTGCTGCTTTTTTGTCTGCTCATACTTGTAACGGCCATAATCCATGATTTTGCAAACCGGCGGCCGTGCAGTCGGTGACACTTCCACCAGATCAAGGCCGAACTCCGAGGCAGCGGCGAGCGCCTTTTCGATGGGTAAGATTCCGATCTGGTTTCCATCCGGATCGATCACCCTGACTTCCCGCGCTCGGATATTGTTGTTGATTCGCGTTCTGCCGAACCTGTCCTGCTGCCCTTTTGAAAATCTGAAGTTAGCTATGCCTCCACCTCCTGGCTGCTTGATGGTTGCCGTTTGACATCTTTCTTAAACTTTGATCCCTTATACGACAAACTGCCCAATTGCAAGCGAAAAATAAAAGGAGCGCTCCTGTTTTCAAGGTTGTCCCAGGACATGCCGGCAAAGCAGGCTATCCCGCAGGTAATCGTGATCCCCGGCGCCGAAAAAGGTCTTCAAGAGGGCCAGGCTTTCGGCGCGCATCACGCCCCCGACTATCTCGGGAGCGGGCCGGTAGAGCGGGCCGAGGCTTTTTAGCTCGCAACCTGTCCCTCCCCCCATGACATCCTCGTAGGCATATACGATTCGCCGAATGCCATGGATAAGGATCGCCCCGAAGCACATCAGGCACGGTTCGAGGGTAACGTAGACGGTCAGCTCTTCCGGAGGCCCGATCCCGCCGCCTGCCTGTTCCATCCTGCGCAGGGCGACCATTTCGGCATGATCGCATTCGCCGCCCAGAACCTGGTTCGAGCGCCGGCGGCGCCCACTTGACACCACCTCCCGGCCAGAGGCCACAACGCAGCCCACCGGAAATTCTCCTTTTTCCAGGGCCCGGCGGGCCTCCTCCATGGCAAGCTTCATGAAAACCCTGTCCTGATCGTCCAATTTTTGCATCTGTTTCGATTTGGGTTTACAACCTGCAGGTAGTATCATCACAAGGACAACTGTCGTCGATTTCATAGGCGAAGGCAATCCGGGACTCTATCTGCCGGCGGCGCTCATCGAGGGGTGCAAAGTCGAAAGTCTCCCATTTTTGCTCCAGCTCCGTCCTGGACGGAATGCTTGCAAACCCCCGGCCAAGAAGCTTGCCCGTTTTACCGTCGAGCAGATCAGCCTGGCGTCCGTTGGTCACCACCACCAGGGGCACCTGGTACGGGGCCACCAGCCGGCTCATTGCCAGGGCCGGCCGGTGACGGGTCACCAGGGAGCCTGCGCCGTAGTGGATCAAGATGACCACCTTTGCCTTCATCCTGACCAGGAAAGCTGCAGTAAGCAAGCCCCGTTTTTCACCCGCCCTGACCTGGAGGCGGCAGTTGGACTCAATGTCGCTTTTTGCAAACCCCTTATCGGTCACCAGAAGGCGGGCGATCATCTGGCGGTAGCGCTCGTCGTGGGTATCATCTATCATCCGGCCGGTCAGGAAATCTTCCATCTGCCCCAGCACCAGGTGATGTCCTGCCATTTGAAACCTTCACCCCCCAATCAGGTCGGCCCGGAGCGCACCTGAACATCAAGCGCCCAGGCATCCACCTGTCTTTTCAGTTACACCACCCACCACGCCCGAGGCCACAAACGGACCGATCTAAGCCCCCCGGGCATGGTGCCGAAGCCAAGCCGTTTTGCGCTCGCCGTAATTCGACAGGACCGCAAATAACGGTTGCCTGGACTCTGATTATGGGCTAACGTTGCCCTGTTTGGATCCGCGTCCTTCCTCCAAAAAAGCTGGACAAATTCATTATTTCATGCCGGACGCGGTTTTGCAAGTTGGCAAGCTATCACCGGCACTGGCAAGATGAAGCCTACTCTGCGGGAAACATACGAGCAAAGGGAAACAAATTTCATAGCGCCCTACGGTTGCCTGAGCCGGAACAGCCGCGGCAGACAAACCGAGGAACGGGGATGCCCTATCAGGACCGCTTTCCAGGTGGACCGCGACCGCATCTTATACAGCAACGCCTTCCGGCGCCTCAAGCACAAGACCCAGGTTTTCCTGTCGCCCCTGGGTGACGAATACCGTACCCGCCTGACCCATACCCTGGAGGTGGCCCAGATAGCCCGCACCATCGCCCGGGCCATGCACCTCAACGAGGACTTGACCGAAGCCATCGCCCTGGGACACGACCTGGGCCACACCCCTTTCGGCCATGGCGGAGAGACCGCCCTGAAAGAGATATACTCCCGCAAATTCACCCACCAGCGACAAAGCCTGCGGGTAGTGGACGAAATCGAAAACAACGGGCAAGGTCTCAACCTGACCTACGAGGTAAGAGATGGTATCCTGAAGCATTCCAAGGGCTACGGCAAGATCATTCCCGACGATCCCACAAAGCTTGCCTGCACCCTGGAAGGCCAGGTGGTCCGGATCGCCGACATCATGGCCTACCTCAACCACGATCTTGACGACGCCCTGCGCAGCGGCGTCATCAGCCTGGAACAATTGCCGGAACAATGCCTGCGGGTACTGGGCACAACCCATTCTCAGCGGGCAACCACCATGATCCGCGATCTGGTGTATACCAGCCGGATAGAGGGTGACCGGCTTATTCTGGACATGAGCCCGGAGGTTTTCGGAGCCATGACCAGCCTGCGGGCTTTTCTCTTCGAAAACGTCTATCGCTCGCCCCGGGTACACGAGGAATTCGTCAAGGCCAAAAAAATCCTTTCGGAACTATATCAATATTTCATGGAAAACGAAGAACAATTGAAAAAACAGCTGATAAAGATGGAAATGGCCGGTTGCCTGGGAAACGGTAACTCGCAGGCCCGGACCGTTTGTGACTTTATCGCTTCCATGACCGATCGCTACGCCCTGGAGTTGTATGCCAAAACCTTCTTCCCGCGACCTACCGTCTGAAGTGCGTGCGGTGGCACCACCGGCTGAAATCATCCGGCACGCCTGGAAAGGTATGCATGCCGCCGGCGACCTGTTCCAGCAGCTTGCCGAGCTGTATTCGCGCATGGACCGGGCCTATACCCGCATCGCCGACACCTTGGCTTTCGACTGCCGGAACTGTTCCGACAGCTGCTGCTACCAGACCTTTTTCCACTTTTCCTGGATAGAATACCTCTATCTCTTGAAAGGCCTGTCTGAACTGCCGGGTGCCGAGAAGACCAAGGTAATGGAAAGCTGCCGCGAAAACTGCGGGGCAGGCCCCTCCAAGAGGCCTTGCTGTGGCGCCAACCGGGAGGGACTTTGCCTGCTTTACCCACACCGCCCGATGATCTGCCGGCTTCATGGTATCGCCTACAGGTTGACCAGGCCGGACGGAAAGCTTGTCAGGGGACCTGGATGTTACCGTTTTGAAAGTCTTACAAAACCCGGCTTGCCAGCCGAACTGGACAGGACGGAATTCTACGCCGCCCTTGCAGATCTTGAACAGCATACCCGCCTGCGCCTGGCTGTCACCGCCCGGCTCAGGATGACCGTCTCTCAAATGCTGCTTACCTTTAGCTGCCTTCACTCCGGATGAGATGAAGGCTTGTTTGCGACCATGTCGCCGGAAGTCCGGCAACGGTCGAACAGCCTGCTGAATACGCCGCCGATTTGAAGGGAATAGTCAAAATGAAAACTTTGGATTCCGAAAATCTGGACTCACTGCCGGGGCTGAGGCTGGATCCGGGCACCAGGTTCCATTTCAGATGCCACCCGGGCCTGGCCTGCTTCAACCGTTGCTGCCGCAACCTCAACCTCTTTCTTTATCCCTACGACGTTGCCCGCCTACGCAAGGCGCTCCGAATGGATTCAGAAAGATTCCTGGACACCTATACCGATGTCGTCATGCGGCCGGACAATTTTTTCCCGGACGTCCTGCTGAAAATGACCTCCAACTCTGAAAGGAGTTGTCCCTTCCTGACCGGGCAAGGCTGCGCGGTGTATGCCGACCGGCCGGACACCTGCCGCACCTTCCCCGTGGAAGTGGGGATTCTTTTCGACGGCAAGGGGCATGCCTCGCCGGTGGCCTTTTTCCGGCCGCCGGATTTTTGCCGGGGGCCTTCCAGCCGGACCAGCTTTACCCTGGAAGAATGGATCAACGACCAGCAGGCGGTGGTCTTCCACCAGATGACGACCAAGTGGGCAGCCGTAAAGGGATTGTTTCGGCAAAACCCATGGCAGGGCGGCCCGGACCAGGATCCTCGTTTCAGGATGGCCTTCACGGCAGCCTACAATATCGACCGTTTCAGGCAATTTGTCTTTGAAAGCAGCCTGTTGAAAAGATACCGGATAAAAAACAAGCTCAAACAGAAAATCAAAACCAGCGACAAGGCACTGCTGGATTTTGCCTTCCACTGGATCAAATTCACGGTCTGGAAAGTTGCCAACCCCAAACTCGGCTTGCGCTGAAAACCGTGCCGGCTTTTTTCAGACCACGCCTTCGGGCATGGGAGCAACTGCTTCGCCGCCAAGAACATATCCCCCGTCCAGGCGAACCACCGTACCGGTCATGAACTCGGCCTCCTGGACCAGGAAACGGACGGCCTTGACAACGTCTTCGAGCCGCCCCGTCCGGCCCAGGAGGGTATGATCCACCAGGGCCTGCTTCTGTTTTGCGCTCAGAAGCCCCCAGCCCCTGGTATGGGGTCCATGGCGGGTTTCCACCAGGCCGAGCATCAACTCGTTGACCCGCACCTCGGGCGCACCCAGGCGGGCCCAGGTCTCGGTAAGCAGGCTGACGCCCCGGTTGGCGGCCGAATAGCCCTCGTTGAACACCAGGCTGGCAGGACCGCTGCGGCCGACCAGGGCGGCAATCGAAGAAAGGTTGACAACTGCCGCCCGTCCGGAAGCCTTGAGGTGGGGCAGGGCCGCCTGGAAAACCCACTGCTTGGCCCGCAAGGTAGTGGCAAGCTCGAGGTCCCATTGCTCGCTGGTGTAGGGACCATGTACCACCGGCCAGCCGCCGCGTTCGATATTGTTGATCAACACGTCCAGGCGGCCGAAACGGTCCATCACCTTGCCGATCATATCTTCAACGGCCTGCTTGTCGCGCAAATCGGTCTTAAGGATCAGGTGCTTACAGCCGGCGGCTTTAAAATCGGCCCTGGTCTGTTCCAGTTCCTCCGGCCAGTCAAAGTATGTCAATGCCAGGTCTGCCCCGGCCGATGCCAGGTCGAGCCCGATGGCCTTTCCGATCCCCTTGATGCTTCCCAGCACCAGGGCTACCTTGCCGTCAAGATTCATGGCCTGAGCCTCCCATCTCCTGTCTTGCCCAATGGAGGGCGAAATTCAACCAGGCCCTGTCCCCTGAAGCGGCTGAGGGCACCCTACCGCCAGGCTCTTGCCCGGAGCCCCAGGACCCGTTGACCACCTGCTGCCGGAACAAGTCCAGATCGTAGCAGGCGGTGATGAAATTGCGGCGCCGGCTGCCGGCAAGCGGCTTGCGGCCGGACCTGTTCTGGAGGATGATGATCTCCAGCATCAGGTCGTTGAATTCCAGGTAATCATCCAGGCCCTGGTCGTGAATCCATTCCGGGATGGTCCTGGTCCTGGACGCTTCATGCCCCCGGCAATGAGGTTCCCTGATGAGCGCCCAATGTTCCCTGGGCTTGCCCTGGGGATCGAAGGAGGCTCCCCGGGCAAGGGGATAAAGGCGACAGGAACCGGGCCGGGCCGGGTAGACCGTGCAGCCATCCGGACCGACAAAGGGACAAAGTCCTCCCTGGCGCTGGTCGAAGCGAAGGCTTACGACCGGCAGACCGGTTGCCGGACCAGTCCGGATGGTTGCGTAACGCTCCAAAAAATGCCCCGATGAACATCGCAGGTAGTTTTTCAGGCATACGATATCGTATGGCGTCAGAATCTGGCAAAGGTTCCCACAACAGGCATTGAAACAGGGCACCTGCCTGTGGCAATCGAAATTGAAGCTGTCTTCGGCTTCCAGGGGGTGAATCTCGGTTTCCATGTCCGCTCTTATATTTCAGGAGGCTGCCTGCTGACAAGGATAATCATGCCCGGCAGGCCGGGGCCAAGATCTGAAAGGTATTTATCATTGCCCGCCGTTGCCTGCCGGCCACCCTTGATTGATCTTTGGCCATAATATCCACAAGATATGGTGTTTAAAGGCGCATATTTATCCAGATATGGAAAATAGGGGAGCGATAGCGATCTGGCTGGATATTCGGGAGCTTGCAGGGGTTGAAAATCCTTGACAAGACCATGTTCGGATGATATTCAACTAACCTTGTGTTGGTCATATCTTACCGAAAATTAACGAAATTTTAGTCCGACCGAAATAATGAGAAAAAAACACCGGGCAGATATACCCAAAGGTGTGAATAAGGCTTATCCATACGTCTTTTTGGATTTAATCGTATATGTCCGAAAAGGTTGAGGTTCGGACGAGAAAAACGAAGGGAGGTGCGAAGGACAGGAGGTTGAACCACTGAACAGTCGGGTAGAACAGTTTTAACATTACGCTAACCAATGGAGGTATTCTAAATGCCAAGTTTCGTCATTCAGGAAAAATGTGACGGGTGCAAGGGTGGCGACAAGACCGCTTGCATGTACATCTGCCCCAACGACCTGATGGTTCTTGATCCCAATGCCATGAAGGCCTACAATCAGGAGCCGGATCAGTGCTGGGAATGCTTTTCCTGCGTCAAGATCTGCCCCAGCCAGGCCATCGAGGTCAGAGGCTACGCTGACTTTGTTCCCCTGGGAAGCAGCATCATGCCCATGCTGGGTACCGAGGACATCATGTGGACCTGTAAGTTCCGCAACGGTGTCGTCAAACGCTTCAAGTTCCCTGTACGGACCACGCCGGAAGGTGCCGCCAACGCCTATGAGGATCTGAAGGGCCAGGATCTGGAGAGCCCCCTGCTGGCTACCGAGGAAAAGGATGGGTACCAGATCCCCAAACCGCAGGCGCTTGCCTAAGGCGGACGATTCGCACCTGGTGGAATTCACCTGATTGCAAGCTTTAATCTTTAAGGAGGATATAACATGGCATTACCGAACAAACCTTTAGGTGAAATCAAAGCCGTAAGGGATCCTGAAGTCGAGGAGCGCGAAGTTGATTGTTTGATCGTCGGCGGCGGCATGGCTGCCTGCGGTGCTGCTTTCGAAATCAAGAAATGGCTGCCCGATGACATGAGCGTCCTGCTGGTTGACAAGGCCGCCATGGAACGCTCCGGCGCCGTGGCTCAGGGTCTTTCGGCCATCAATACCTACATCGGCGAAAACACCCCGGATGACTATGTCCGCATGGTCCGCAACGACCTGATGGGCATCGTCCGCGAAGACCTGATCTTCGATCTGGGCTGCCACGTTGACGACTCGGTGCACTTGTTCGAAGAATGGGGCCTGCCCATCTGGAAAAAGACCCCCGAGGGCAAAAACCTCGACGGTAAAAAAGGTCTGAAGATGGGGACCTTGAAAGATGGCGCCACCCCGGTCCGCACCGGTAAATGGCAGATCATGATCAACGGCGAATCCTACAAGCGGATCGTGGCCGAGGCCGCCAAGAAAGCCCTGGGCGACGAAAACATCCTTGAAAGGGTTTTCATCGTCGAGCTGCTCCTGGACGCCAACAAGCCCAACCAGATCGCCGGTGCCGTCGGCTTCTCGGTTCGTGAAAACAAAGTCTACATCATCAAATGCAAGTCCATGCTGGTGGCCTGCGGCGGCGCGGTCAACATCTACCAGCCCCGTTCGGTCGGTGAAGGAAAGGGCCGTGCCTGGTACCCGGTATGGAACTCCGGTTCCACCTACACCCTCTGCATGCGGGTTGGCGCCGAGCTGACCATGATGGAAAACCGTTTCACCCCGGCCCGCTTCAAAGACGGTTACGGTCCGGTTGGTGCCTGGTTCCTGCTGTTCAAGGCCAAGACCCTCAACGGCCTCGGCGAACCCTACGCAGCAAGTGAAGCCGCCAAGAAAGAGCTGGAAAAATACGCTCCTTACGGAACCGCGGCAATCACCCCCACCTGCCTGCGTAACCACCTGATGCTGTTTGAAATGAAGGAAGGCCGCGGTCCCATCATCATGGACACCGTGACCGCCCTGGCAGAACTCGGCAAGACCATGGACAAGAAAGAACTCAAGCACCTTGAAGCCGAGGCGTGGGAAGACTTCCTCGACATGACTTGCGGCCAGGCCAACCTCTGGTGCGCCACCAACACCGAGCCGGAAAAGAAAAACTCCGAGATCATGCCCACCGAGCCGTACCTGCTCGGTTCCCATTCCGGCTGCTGCGGCTTGTGGGTCTCCGGCCCGGATTACGACTGGGTACCGGATGCGTACAAGATCAAGGCCGACAACGGCAAGGTCTACAAGCAGATGACCACCGTCAACGGCCTGTTTACCGCCGGCGACGGCGTGGGCGGATCGGGACACAAGTTCTCCTCCGGTTCCCACAGCGAAGGCCGCATCGCCGCCAAGCAGTTGGTGCGTTACGCAGTGGATCACAAGGACTTCACCCCGACCCTGAAGCTGTCCAAGGACGAAATCGTCGACCTGGTCTACAAGCCGGTACGGACTTTCCTCGATCACTGCGATTACACCACCGCCGTTGACATCAACCCCAACTACATCAAGCCCAACGGCATGATGTACCGCCTCATGAAGGCCACCCATGAATATGGCGCCGGTACCGCAACTTACTACATGACCACCAGCAAGTCCCTCGAGATCGTCATGGACCTGTTGAGTGTCATGCGTGAAGACTGCGAAAAACTGGCCGCCGGTGACCTGCATGAACTGCTGCGGGCCTGGGAGATCATCCACAGGATCTGGACCGTGGAATCTCACCTGCGTCACATCCAGTTCCGCAAAGAAACCCGCTATCCGGGCTTCTACTACCAGGCCGACTATCCGGGACAGGACGACGAGAACTGGTTCTGCTTCGTCAACTCCAAGTACGATCCGGAAAAGGGCGAATGGGATATCTTCAAGAAAGAATACATCAAGATCATCCCGGATTGATCCATGGCTCCGGGTGAATTGATCGCCTGAATGCAAAATGCCTCCAGGTGTCTTCGGACACCTGGAGGTTTTTGTTACCTGCTTCAGGTCCAACTTCCGCTTGAGCTGATGCCCTTTTGCAATATTGTCAAAGGGTTGTTTTTGCTATTTACAAAAATATTTTTTATGTTAAGGTGCTCTGGAGCCCGAAACCCGTATCTGCACTCCATTCCTTATTGATAAGAACCGATCATCTCCAAGCGGTACCAGGTACGTGTTTCAGGTTCCAGATCATCAAGGGCATCAGTTGAGTGGAATGGTCATCGAACCACTTGCCTAAACATCTTACAACGTTCAAGTACGGAGGGAAAGCATGGCAAACGCGAATACAGCCCCTGCAAGTGGCAGTATCATGGTGGTCGGCGGCGGTATCAGCGGGTTGACCACGGCCCTTGAAGCCGCTGAGGTGGGGTACGAAGTCTTTCTGGTGGAAAAAAATCCATACCTGGGGGGTCGGGTTGCTCAACTTAACCAGTACTTTCCCAAGCTGTGTCCTCCGACCTGCGGCCTGGAAATAAATTTCCGGCGGATCAAGGACAATCCACGGATCAAGGTTTTCACCCTGGCCGAGGTCGAAAAAGTGGACGGCAGCGCGGGTAATTACACGGTTACAGTCAAGCTCAATCCACGTTACGTCAATGAAAATTGCACCTGTTGCGGAGCATGTGCCGAAGCGTGCGAAATCGAAATCAGCGACGAGTTCAATTTCGGCATGCGCCGGATCAAGGGGGCCTATCTTCCCTTTGAAATGGCTTTCCCGGCCCGCTACGTCATCTCGCCCCAGATTATCGGCACCGAAGACGCCCAGAAGGCCAAGGAAGCCTGTAAGTACGACGCCATCGACCTGGAAATGACGGCCAAGACCATCGACCTCCAGGTCGGTTCCATCGTCTGGGCCACCGGCTGGGAACCGTACGATGCCACCAGGATCGACAACCTGGGATTCGGCCAGTACGACAACATCATCACCAACATGATGATGGAAAGACTGGCTGCCCCCAACGGGCCGACCAAGGGCAAGATCCTGCGTCCTTCCGACGACAAGGAACCCCAGAGTGTGGCCTTCGTCCAATGCGCCGGTTCCAGGGATGAAAATCACCTGCCTTATTGTTCCTACATCTGCTGCATGGCCTCTTTGAAGCAGGCCACCTATGTGCGCGAACGCTACCCGGACGCCAAGATATATATCTTCTATATCGACCTGCGGGCACCGGGCAAACGTTACGAGAAGTTCTACGACAAGATCAAGGAAGACGAGAACGTCTTTTTCATCAAGGGCAAGGTGGCCGAAGTAAGCGAAGACCCAACCACCAAGAACATCACCGTGGTCGCCGAAGACACCATCAGCGGTGAAAAGGTCCACCAGACGGTCGATCTGGTCGTTCTGGCCACCGGTATGCAGCCTACGGCAGCCAACCAGAAACTGCCCGCCGACCTGCAGTTCACCGAAGACGGCTTCATGATCAACGACTACACAAAGGGCGGGATGTTCGCTGCAGGATGTGCCAGCAAACCGGCTGACGTTGTTTCTTCAAACCAGAACGCCACCGGTATGGCCCTGAAGGCGATTCAAACCCTGGCGAGTAAGTAGGAGGTTCATCCATGGATAAAAAATACGGCGTCTATATTTGCACAGGTTGTGGCATCGGAGAGGCCCTGGATATCGACGCGTTGTGCGAAGTTCCAAAGGAAGAAGGCCTTCCTGTCAAGACCCACCCCATCCTGTGTTCTAAAGAAGGGGTGGAAATGCTCAAGGCCGACATCGGTGAAGGCACCAATACCCTGGTGCTTTGCGCCTGCTCGCGCAGGGTCAATTTCGATGTCTTCCGTTTCGAAGGCTGCATCGTTGACCGGGTCAATCTCCGGGAAGGCGTGGTCTGGTCCCATCCCCGCTCTGAATTTCCGGCCCTGACCGAGGAAGAAAAGGAAGACGAGGACAATTTCGACCGGGTCCAGATGATGGCCGAAGACTATATCAAGATGGGAATGGCCCGGGTTGAAAAGGTCGCCCTGCCGGAACCTTACAAGCTGGACAACTTCTCCAACCGGATCCTGGTGATCGGTGGTGGAATCACCGGCATGACAGCGGCCCTGGAAGCATCGGCGGCAGGCTATGAAGTGACCATCGTTGAAAAGGAAGACCACCTTGGCGGGCAGGTATTAAACTGGCGGGCCCAATTGCCGGTGGGACCCGATTACGACGAGCTGATTTCACCGATTGCCGAAGAAAAAATCAAGGCGGTTGAAGCCGATCCCAAGATAACGGTCAAGACCGGAACGGTGGTAGCCCGCCTGGCAGGCCAGCCCGGTGATTTCACCGTGACCTTCAAAAAGCCGGGCGAAAAGATCGAATTCGACGTTCCCTATCCCTTGCCGGAAGAAATGAAGTACGATGAAAACGGCAAGGAACTGGATGCCGAGAAACAACACGAGCTTTACCTGGAATACAACAAGGGCCGCGTGGATATTCTGACCATAGATCCCAACGGCGAAAAGTTCGGGGCCGTCGTCCTGGCAGCCGGATGGCGCCCGGCCGATATCGAGGGAGAACAGTACGCCCATCTCGGTTTCGGGAAAATCCCGGATGTGGTCACCAACGCCCAGTTCGAAAAGATCGCCAAGGACGGCAAGATCCTGCGTCCTTCCGACGGCAAGGAGGCCAAGTCTGTCGTTTTCGTCCAGAGCCCGGGCAAAGACGAGGACGACAGGGATTTTGAATACGCAGGCTCAGTCACAAGCATGGTGGCCCTCAAACAGGCCAAGTACGTTCGCCAGGATTACAGCGACGGCAAGGCATACGTTTTTTATCAGCACATGCGCACCCCCGGCCTGAGCGAGTATTTTTACAAGAGCATCCAACAGGATCCCGGCATCTTCCTGACCAAGGGCCAGGTTGTCTCTGTTTCCGGCAACGGCGACGGCCTGGTGGTTGAGGCCACCAACACTTTGCTGGGCGAAAAGGTAAAGGTCAAGGCCGACATGGTGGTCCTGGCAGCCGGAATGGTTCCGGTGACCGCCGATGACCCGGTTGTCAACATGGCTTATCGCCAGGGACCTGCTTTCCGTGACATCGACCTTTTCGACGGTTACGTCGATTCCAATTTTATCTGCTTCCCATACGAAACCCAGCGCACCGGTATATACGCGGCCGGCGCCGTGCGACGGGCCATGACAATTGAAGAGTGTCTTGAAGATGCTACCGGCGCGGCCCTCAAGGCCATCCAGTGCCTCGAATCCGCCAACCGGGGCGTTTCAGTCCACCCGCGCTCGGGTGACATGACCTTCCCGGACTTTTTCTTCCAGAGGTGTACCCAGTGCAAGCGCTGCACCGTGGAATGTCCCTTCGGTGCCCTGGACGACGACGAACGCGGAACGCCCAAGCCCAATCCCACCCGTTGCCGCCGCTGCGGCACCTGCATGGGCGCTTGCCCGGAAAGGATCATCGGTTTCGCCGACTACAACATCGACAGCATCGGCTCAATGGTCAAGGCGGTTGGAGTGCCTTCCGAAGACGACTACACCGAGCCTCCCTTGCGGATCCTGGGCCTGGTATGTGAAAACGACGCTTACCCGGCCCTGGACATGGCGGCCCTCAACAAACTTTCCTACTCGGCCGATGTCCGCCTGATCCCGGTCCGCTGCCTGGGTTCGGTAAACGTCATCTGGATCAAGGACGCCCTTTCTCAGGGTATGGACGGTGTTTTCCTTTTAGGTTGCAAACACGGTGATGACTACCAGTGCCATTTTGTAAAGGGAAGCGAACTTGCCGAGATCCGTATGAAAAAGATCGGCGATGCCTTGTCGAGCCTGGCCCTGGAAGAAGAACGGGTCGCCATGTTCCAGGTAGCCATCGACGAATACGACAAGATCCCGCAGATTATAAACGAGTTCGTGGATTCCATCGAAGAACTTGGTCCAAACCCCTTCAAGGGCTTCTAAGGGTCCTTGGGGCCTAAAAGACTGAAACAACGAGCGGGCTCAGTTTCACGGGCCCGCCAAGTTAGGAGGTAGCATATGGCGGATTCATATCTTGTCGAACCTGATATCGGATTCATCAATGAAGTCGTCAAGCTGGGGGGGCAGGACGTAAAGAAGTGTTTTCAATGCGCAACCTGTGCGGTTGCATGCCCCATCTCACCTGACACCAAGCCTTTTCCGCGCAAGGAAATGCTGGCAACGTCCTGGGGCCTGAAAGACCGCTTGATTGGCAATGGAGACATCTGGCTGTGCCACAACTGCGGTGACTGCAGCACCTTGTGCCCCCGGGGGGCCAAACCGGGCGACGTGATTTCGGCCTTGCGGGCTTACGCCGTAAGCGAATACGCCAAGCCCAAGGCCCTTGCCAAAGCGGTCAACGATCCCAAGAAACTCCCCATCCTGGCGGCAATTCCAGCGGTTATCTTCCTGGTGGTCGGGCTTATCACCGGGCTGCTCAACTTCTCACCCGGCGGGGACGAAATCGTGCACGCCCATTTCTTTTCAACCTGGTTGGTTGACCTGATCATGCTTCCAACCGCGGCTTTTGCCGTTGCGGTCTTTGCCAACGGTCTGAAAAACTTCATAGCCGACATGCACGCCAACGCCCTGTTGGAAGGGAAAACCGACAAGCAAAAAATCGATGCGGGCGGATTCATCCAGGCCCTCATCAAGGTCATCCCGACCATCTTCAAGCACAACCGTTTCAACGAGTGCGGTGAAAACAAGGCCCGCGGTACGGCCCACATGATGGTTTTTTACGGCTTCCTGGGACTTTTCATCGTTACCAACACTTTCTTCATTGTGCTCTATGTCTTCAAGATCCACGGCCCATACAGCCAGCTCAACCCGGTCAAGTGGCTGGCCAACGTGGCCGGAGTTTCCCTGGTAATCGGCAGCTTGCTGCTGATGAAAGAAAGAGCCTCAAAGAAAGATCAGGTTTCCACATATAAAGACTGGTTCCTGCTGTGGCTGGCCCTGGGCCTCGGCCTGACAGGTCTTTTAGCCGAAACCAGCCGCCTGGCGGGCATGGCAGGTTTCAGCTACTTCATCTATTTTGTGCACCTGATGCTGGTCTGGAGCCTTTTCGCCTACACTCCCTTTTCCAAGCTGGCCCACCTGGTCTACCGGACGGTAGCCATGGCCTACCAGGAGTACAGCGGAAGAAAGTAAAACTTGAGCCAGGGAAAAGCGGGCCGAAAATCGTCAAAAGGGCAGGGATTTATTCCCTGCCCTTTTTTACCCGGATTATGCACTTCAAATGCCTTTGTCCGCCCTCGGCCTCGCATCTTCGCCAAACTGGCCAGCTGCAAAATCCGGGTTTTACGCACTACGCACAGGGCAAACAAAACAGCGGCCGGACAAAATTTCGTCCGGCCGCTGTTTTGTTGTAAAGTAAGAGGCGAATTACTCGCCTGTGGCTGCCTTGTGGGTCTTGATCTCAACCTTTTCGGTCAGGTTCTCGTAGTAATCCCGCAGGATCTCGATTACCTCGTCCCGGCCGAAGTGATCGGGAAGCTCCCCGCCTTCGGAAAGCAGCTTACGCAGCATGGTTCCGGAAAGCAGGACCCGGTCCTTCTTGTCGTGCGGGCAAGTGCGCAGGGAAGCCATGCCGTCACACTTGTAACAATAGAAAGTCCAATCGATCTTCAGCGGCTTGCAGAGCAAGGCTTTTCCCGGTTCCTCGGGGTAAGGGATCTTGTCAAAGATGGTCT
>JALVRI010000041.1 GCA_027031325.1 Desulfobacteraceae bacterium | reverse complement strand
GTCTTGCCCTTGTAAGTGACCGGGGGTTTGACTTCGATAACGTCGAACCGGGTGCCGTTGATGACACCCTGCTTTTTGCCGAGATTGATCAGGACCTGGCCCCCGCTGACATCCACGACGTAAGCCTTCAGCGGATAGTGGGTCATGACGGTTGTCAGCAGTTCGCGGTTGAGCAGGCGCATGTCTTTCGGCAAGGTGGCGGTTGATGCAAATTCGCGCTCAATGGAGGCGGCAACCTTTCCGTCGCTGGTGTCCAGCAACTTGAGGTTGATTATGCTGCCGTCAAGGAGGTGGAAAAGGCGTCCCTTTACCACCAGCCGGGCCTTGAAAGCCCGCCCGAGTTTTAGCTGGATGTCCTGTTTGGCAAGATCCTTTTTCTTGAGCCCCAGTTTTTCAACTACCATTTGGAGGATCAAGGGCTCTACGGCCTTGACCCGGCCGCTGGCGTTTATCTGTTGGGCAAGGTTCATGGCCAGTACCCTGGCAAAACCGTCCCGCACCGAAAGGCCGCCGGATTCCACCGGCTCCAGGAGGGTGATGACCATTGCCTCCTTGGTGGTCCAGTTGTCCTGCCCGGCGGGTTTGGCCGGTGCGTTCGCCTTGTAGCGCTTTACAACCTCCGCCACCTGGCGGGCGAGTTCCTTTTGGCGTTCACGGTCCTGTTGGAGGATGACCATCTTGCGGGCCGCCTCCGCCAGGGTGGAGGCGAACAGATCGTGGGGGTTGAGGGCCAGGGCCCGGCGGTAGTAGGCCAGGGCCTCGGACCACTTTCCCTGGCGTTCGAAGGTGAACCCCTGGTTGGAAGTCGCCTCGATGTAATAGGGATCCAGGGCCACGGCCTGCTGGTACATCTTGCGGGACTTGTCCCACTGGCCTTTGGTGGCGTAGATGCGCCCGAGCTGGTTGTAGGCCATGGCGCGGTGGGATGGTGAGGCCGACTTTTTGGCGATTGCCTTGAGATACTCTTTTTCAGCGTCCTTGACCTTGTTTTCGCTGTAGAGCAGGTCGCCCTTGACGACGTTTACCAGGGCTCGCTGGCCGGATTTCTTTTCGACTTCACCGGCCAGTCGGCGGGCCTTGTCCGTATCGCCCTTGCGGGCGTAAACCTGGGAAAGACCTTCTTTGCCGAGTATTTCCCCCTTGCCCTTGCTGCGTGACAGGTCGTAGAAGGTTTTTTCGGCCGCCTTGATGTTTCCGGTTTTCAGCTCGGCATAGCCCTTGACGGTCTTGGCTTCAACGTTCTTGGGGTTCTGCTTGACGACCTTTTCGGAAATCGCCTTGGCAAGTTCCGGCCGCTGGCGCTGCAACTGGCGTTGGGCAAGCTTGACCAGCATGATCTCGGTGGTCTTGCCGCCGCCTTGGAAGAAATCCAGCAGCTTGAGATCGGGGCCTAGAATACAAATGGTGGGCAGGATATGTTTGGCGTTATAGGCGTCGGCAACGCCTGCCTTGTCAATCAGGATCGGAAAACTGGGCTTGGCCTTCTTGACGAATTGCTTGACCTTGGCAAGCGGAGAGCGGGTTATACCCCAGACGACCAGATCTGCGTCCTTGTATTTTTTAGCCAGGTCGTCCAGGCTCAGCAAACCCTGCAGGCTGGGACGGGAAGCGGCATCGAAAAAATAGAGTATTACCATGGGCTGGTCTTTCATGTCAGCCAGGTCGTAAGTCCTGCCGCTCAAGTCCTTTATGCTGAACAAGGGCGCGGCCGCCCCTGTCTGCAGTTTGCAGTAACCCGTAGCTGGTATGGCTCCAACGAGCAGCGCAGCCAGCGTCAAGCAGACGATCCATGGTTTGACATGCTTCATAATCCTCCTCCTTGGTAATGGGGAAAAGGCCTGACCTTTTATTGAATCGGCACCAGGCGAACATGCAGCGGTGTGGATCCCGGCTCGTCGAACTGGAGCTGGGCCTCCCATTCATAATAGTCTTTCAGGTTCAGGGCCACGTTGTATTTGCCAAGCGGCAGCTGTAATTCGAGCGGGGTCTTGCCCCGGAAAGTACCGTTGATGAAAATGTCGGCCCCGGAGGGCTCGCTGGTTACGTTCAAAAGAGCCTTTTGGGCGGCCTGCTGCGAACCGGGTCCGGTTTGCCCGGCCGTATCGGTTGCCGCGGCGGGGTTGGCCCCTGACTGCTCAGGACCCTCCGGTTGGCGCGCCATGAAAAACACCAACACCAGCGCGGCCAGGATACCGGCTGCCGCGGCCGCCAGAAGACCCTTGCGGGATTTGACCGGCGATTGTTGCCGCAGGCCGTCCCTTGCCCCGGCATCCTTGCCGGGTCGGCTTGCCGCCTTCATCAGGGCAGCGGCCATTTCGCGCCCGGTTTGAAAGCGCCGGTCCGGATCCTTGGCAATCGCCTTGAGAATGGCTTCGCTGAGGGACTTGCTCACGAAAGGATCGACTTCCAGCGGCGCCTTGGGATCTTCCTCGGCGATGGAGTGGAAAATGGCGGCCAGATTATTGCCCCCGAAAGGACGCTGGCCTGCCACCAGTTCGTAGAGAATGACCCCCAGGGAGAAAAGATCGGAACGCCCGTCCACGCTTTGGCCCTTGACCTGTTCCGGAGACATGTAAGCCGGTGTGCCCAGGATCTCTCCGGCCTGGGTCATGGTTCCGGCGGCCGGGTCCTCCATGTGGGCGATTCCGAAATCGGTCAGCTTGGTGGTATGGTCTTGGCCCAGGATGATGTTGGACGGTTTCACGTCCCGGTGGACTATGCCCTTGGCATGGGCGTAATCCAGGGCCTCGGCCACCCGGCAGACTACTTCGACCGCCTCTTCGGTGGTAAAGCTCCGGCTGCGGATCACCTCGTCCAGGGGGCTGCCGGTGACGTATTCCATGGCGATGTAGACGGTGTCCTGGTCTTTGCCGACGTCGTAAACGGTTACGATGCCCGGATGAGAAAGCCGGCCGATAGCCTTGGCCTCCTTGATGAAGCGGGCGACAAGCACCTGATCGGTGACCCGGTCGGGCCTGAGGACCTTGAGGGCCACCATGCGGTCGATGTTGGGATCGTGGGCCTGGTAAACCACGCCCATGTTGCCCTTTCCCAGTTCCTTTACGATTTCATATCTTCCGTAACGCATGGGCTAGAAAATTTCCAGAAAACGCAACACGGTTTCAAAGGGAATCACAAAGCCGATGGAATCAGTCCCCCGGTAACGGCCCTTGATCACTCCGGCCAGGCGTCCTTGCGGGTCGAAGACCGGGCTGCCGCTGGTTCCCGGTTCGACGTTCATCCTGACCTGCCACAAAACCTGTTTGCCGGCCTTGCGCGGAGGTCCGTCCACCGAGCCGTTGTGAAACTGGGGGGTCAAAGGTTTTGGGCACCCTACGCCGATCAGTTTTTCGCCGTTTTCGAGGTAAAACCTTCCGGCGGCAAGGTTGACCAGGGGGCCCCGGTAAGGACCGCTTGCCTGGATCAGGGCCAGGTCTTTTTGCCGGTCGATTTTGAGCACCCGGCCCGGAACCTGATCCCCGTTTCTGAAAACAACCTTGATTTTAAGATCCTTGTTGGTCTTGTGGGCCGTGGTTACGATCAGGCCCCGGCGATCGACAATAAATCCGCTGGCCTGAAAATCCACGTTGCCATTGTCGGCATAGAGACAGACCACGGCCTCCGCCATGTCCAGGACGGCGATGGGGACCGGGAGCCTTTCAAGCGCTTCGGCCTGGCCGGTTCCGGAAGAGGTTTTTTCAAGCTCGGACCAGAGACCGGCGATCAATTTTTCCCGGCTGCCGCTGTCGTCCAGGACGGTGACCTTGGTGCCCAGGGCCGAATGATGCTTCAGCAGGATTTGAAGGTGGATCCCGGATCGATCTGCGTCCAGGATCACCAGGCCCTGGCGGTTTTCCGTCCGCGCCACCTGGTAGTTGCGGCTCTGGAAAAAATCGATGGTAGCCCGCCGGGCTTCGGACAGGGGCAGTTGAAAAATACGGCTGGTTTCTGTGGCCGCCGGCAGCGGATGCGGCCCCGCCGACAAAACCGATGTTGCCAGGATGAGTATTGTGACGAGTTTTTTCATGAAATTTTTGCCAGTACCACGGTTATGTTATCCCGGCCGCCGGCCTGCTTGGCGATGTCGATGAGGCGCTCGGCGCAGGCTTCAAGCGTACCTGCCGTTGCCAGAACATCCGCCAAAGCCTCGTCGGTTACCATGTCGGTAAGACCGTCGGAACAAAGCAGGAAAAGGTCTTGTGGTTGGACCGGCCCGCGCAGGGTGTCCAGTGCCGGGGCCGGGTCGACTCCCACGGCCCGCAGGACCACGTTGCGCATGGAATGGTGGCGGGCCTCTTCGGCGCTGATCAAACCCCGGTCGAGTTGATCCTGGACAAGGGAGTGATCCTTGGTCAGTTGTTTCAGGCCGCCGTTTCTGAAACGGTAGGTACGGCTGTCACCCATGTGGCCGATAACGTAGCCCTGGGCATGCAGGGCCAGCAGTTCAGCGGTGCATCCCATTCCGCGGTGTTGGGGATATTGATTCACGTGGTCCATGATCAGCTTGTTGGCGTGGCGGAAGGCATCCTGAACCTTTTGGACGGCTTCATCTTCCCCGGCCGCAGGATGGGGGCCGAAAATTTCAGCCGCTGCTTCGGCAAACAGCCGGCTGGCGGTCTCCCCGGCGGCTGCGCCGCCCATTCCGTCCGCCACAAGACAATAGCCGGCTCCGGGGTCGATGGCGAAGATGTCTTCGTTGTTGGACCTGACCAGGCCGGTGTCGGTTCGGCCCACCAATTCAAGCCGGTAATTCAAAGCAGGTGTTGTTGTGCTGGTCGTCAATTATAATCTGTCCCGTGCTGGAAAGTATTCATTATTTTCATTGCCAAATTTCAAATCTAAAATAAAAGGCTGTTTTGGTCAACAATATAACAATATCGGGTCCGGATCAGTAACTGCGGCCCACGGGCATGCTGGGGGGGACTTTCTTAGGCTCCAGGTATACGATTATGATGCCGGCCGACACCATTGCCACGGCCATGATCAACCTGGGGGTAAGCGGTTCGGCAAGCAGCCATCCACCGGCCAGGACACCGGCTATGGGCATGATGAAGACAAAGGCGTGCAAGGTGCTGGCACCGTATTTTTGAAGCAGGCTGGTCCAGGCCACGAAGCCGAAAGCGGCACAGATCAGGCCCTGGTAGGCCAGGGCCAGCAGCACCGGCAGGCAGATATTGGATACCATGGGCCTGTCCCATAGCCTGCCTGCGGCCAGGTAAACCGGGCCGGCCACCATCATGGGGTAGAAAACGAGCTGGAAGGGTTCGAAATCGTCGATGATTTTCTTGATATAAACCGCGCTCAGCCCCCATATACAGGCGGCTGCCAGGACGATGAAATCACCTGCGCGCATGGCCCCGTCTGCAGGCGAACGGCCGCACAGAACAAGGGCCACGCCGGCAAAACCGAGGAGCATGCCGGCAAGCTTGCGGACCGTGACCCGGTCGCCGGGAAGGAAAAAATGGGCCAGGATCAGGACGATGAAAGGTACGATGTTGACAATCAGAGCCCCCCGGGAGGCATTGGTTCTTTCCAGTCCCAGGTAAAACAAGGCCAACTGAACGGTAAAAAGCAGGCAGACCACCACGAGGGGCAACCTCAACCCGGCCCTGACCCTGAACGGCCGTCCGCTGAGCCAGGCCCAGCAGGCGATGGCAACTGCGGCCATCACAAAACGCGTGCCGGCGGCGGTAAAACGTCCCAGACCGGTCAAGCTTACCTTGATGGCAACAGTGTTGGCACCGAAAATGGCACATAAAAAGGCGGTGAAAATTGCCGCCAGGGCGGACATGCGGCCCTCAGGGGCTGAAACCGGGTTCATTTGCATCTTCCCAGGATGAAATCGATGAAATGGGCCAGATCCTTGATTACGGCCTGGACGCCACAGCGGGCGGCGAGCCCCGGATCGTATCTGAAAGCAGGCCCTCCGGCGATGAAACAGGTCTCAGGCGGCAGATCCCTGCCGATTGCGGCCAGGACCGGCTCGCTGTCGGGTTGCAAAACAGTTGCTCCTAAAAAATCGGGCCGTTCTTTACGGCAGGCGGCCAGGATGCGTGGCGCTTGCTGAACAAGCCCCAGGTGGACGACCCGCATGCCGGCCAGGGCGGCGTAAGTGCCGATAAGTTCAATTCCCTGCCCGATTCCGTCGTCGATGGTGGTCAACATTAAAAGGGGCGGTTTTTCCCAAAGTCCGGCCGGGATACCCGCCTGCTTTTCCTTTTCCAGTTTGCGGGCCGTTTCAAGCAGGCCCTGGCGGGAAGGCAGGCCCGTGCCGGCCCAAAGGCGGGCCAGGGCGCTCAATTTTTTGCCAAGTTCGTTCATAGGGCACCGGATTCCTTTCCGGCCGGACATTAGGGCGGCAAGCCCGCAAAGGGGACCGTTTAAGCTCGATCCCGACGCTTTCGTGATAATGGAGAACACTTACAACGTTTTTGGCAAGGGCTTTTAAAAAACCCAAGATCTCTGGACGTTTCAGGTCCAAGCGAGCCCCGGCAGGCCCTTGAACCTCCGCACCGCCTCGGCCAATCCAACCGTGCCGGTCATCATGTTGTCGCCGCCCGGAGCGCCCCAGACCAGGTCCAGGCCGGAGCCGGCCAGCAGGTAGCGCCGGGGTCCGGTAACAATGATGCGCCGGACCTTTTCAAAGCCCGGTGCTTGCCGGATCCAGGCCCCGTGCCCCCCCTCGGACAGTATCTGCTCGTGGCTGAGGTGCCCGTCTGCAAGCCGGCGGGCCAGGCGGTCGATCCCTGCAGCCGATATGTCACGGGTATGGTATTCGAAAAAGCCTGCCAGGGCCCCGTCGTGGATGACCGCCACCACCGTATGGGAGGTGGCCACGTCCATCACCATGAAGGTCCGGCAATCGCGGGCTGCCGGGTCCATGGCAGCCCCGGCGATGGCCGCCATGCCGCTGTCCATTACAAAAACTTCTCCCTGGGTGAGGGCGGCACAGCTGCGGGCCATGGTCTTGAGGCGGTTCATCTGTTGCGGAACATTTCCGGGCTTGAAAAGCAGGCTTGCGGGGTGGGGAGATTTGTCCAGCAGGCCGGCAAAGATGCGGTTGCGAAAATCCAGGTGCGATACCCCCGGCGGGGCTACCCCGTGGTCCTGGGCGCAGACGGCAACTACCTCGAAGGCGCAATCAAGGTCCAGGGCGTGCACCAGGGCTTCGATCCGCAAGGGATCGATGTCGGCCAGGGTGACGCAGGCAAACTTATTTTCAGCCGCCAGGGATTCAGCCTCCTGGTCGGGGACCACCTCCAGTCCCCAACTACGGACCTTGTCAAGATCGTGGTTTAAGGTGGCGGCCGCCGAAACAGAGATAACCACCCTGGAGTTGCGGGCTTTTCGGCGCAGGGCCTCGGTGACCGGGCCACCCCCCATTTCGCCGCCCAGGACGAGCAGGTCCGCCGCAAGCGACTCTATCCGGCAGGCAAGGCTGCGCACCGGAGAGGCGACCACCGCCTTGGTATGCAAGCGCTGTCCGGGAACGAGGCAGAGTACGTCCATGGTCCCGGCTCCCACATCGATCAACAACCACTGTCCAGGCATGAGTAATTTCCTTGGCTTTAGCGGCCGA
>JALVRI010000040.1 GCA_027031325.1 Desulfobacteraceae bacterium | reverse complement strand
AACGGCATAGCCCGGGGAAAAGACGGGCTGTGCTATAAAAACGTTTTGGCCACCTACACCCATATCCACGCCCTGGGTACCGAACAATGGGCACCGGCGCTTGTCAAGGCGGCCGTTGCCTTCAAAAGGGCCTGATCTTTTTATCCACTTGTGCAAATAGGCCAGATCAAGCAATTGGCGGCCAAGTGGTCCATCACCAGCACAGGCGCAATCAACCTATCCCAGCATCCCCACAACGGTCTTTACCAAGATTGAGCCCGGATTATGCACTTCAAATGCCTGAAGACTTTTCACCGATTGGGTGAGGTACGGTCGGAAAAAATACATGCTATCTGCAAAAAAACAGGACCCGCAGGGCTAGACGCCCTCCGGGTCCGAAAGCTTGAGGAATTTAAGTTTGGTCCTTTTCCCTATTTTTTCTTTTTCTTGGGATGACAGCCGGTGCATTTTTTCGGCGCGGCCTTGGTCTTGTTCTTCTTGTTGTAGGCCTTGTGGCAACCGATGCAGTTTTTGTGGAGTGCATTGGCGTGATAGGCAAGCTTCTCTTTCTTGGACTTACCCTTTGCCTTCTTGCCTTTAAGCTCGCCGGGCTTGTTGTGGCAATCAAAGCACTTTTTCACCTCGTCGCCTTCTTTGAGATCATTGCGCGGCTTTCCCTGGTCGTCGTGATGGCATTCACCACAGGCAATCTTGTGTTCTTCCACATGCTTTTTGTGGCTAAATTTAACCTGCCCTTTTTTCATCTTGTAGGGTGTATGAATGCTGACCACATCAGGAAGGCCGGCCGCAATGCCGGCGGCGGTAAAGGCAAGGACACAACCGACTACGAGCAACGTCAACAGCAAAATCCTGGTTTTCATAAAACCGATTCACCTCCTTGTCTTGAATTTTAGCCATAACCCCGGCATTTTTTTAACAGGAGTAAAAACGGCTGTCAACGCTTATGCTTTCAACTTCCTGCTATACTTTTTCAACAATTTCCATTGACAATGGCGGCTGGGGAATGCCGCAACCTTGCTTTTACGGAGCAATTTCTCACCATTTTTCAAGCTGATACCCTGCCGCAGCAAAAATGCTAATATGAAAGTACCGGTACGCCCGATTCCAAAACGGCAGTGCACAAGCACCTTCCTGCCGAGAACCTGCTGTTGCTCCACCCATTCAAGGGCTTTTTCCAGGGCCGGCATTTCAGGAGCACACTCGTCATCGACCGGTAAATAGTAAACCTGGAAACCCGAACAGCCTTCAATTGTATGCAAATCGCAATACTCGCCACAAAGATTTACTATGCATTCAATACCTTGTTCCCTGATCTGATCAAGGTCAGCGTAAGACATGGGGGCATGGCCTGCAGCCAGCTGCTCAGTTATCCACGTCAAACCGTAAGCACACATACTCTTTCCCAGGCTTTGATTGCCTAAGCCTTGTCTCATCCATCCGCCGATGAAAAATCATAGCGCCCGTTCATAAAATCGGCAACCAGGGCATCAAGATCATCCGTTTTTTTAAGGTACATGTCCATCAAGCGCGTTGCTCCCAGCAGGCGCCCCAGATAATCCAGAGATCTTTCCAGAACCGAAGCCTTGACCGTCTCGAGCCGGGCATCCACCACGTCCCCTATCCGCTTGACGTCGAAACCCAGACCGACCAGGATCCTTTCCAGCAAGTCGGCCCGCAACAAACGACTATCGAGTTCAGCCCCGCCACCGGCGAAACGGAAGAAGACATAGTTTTCCGCTTCACTCGACGAAAAGAACGTGTCGACCACAACGAAATGGTAGCCGAACTTGAAATTCAGATTGGCGTAATTCCGGTCTACCAAGGCGTAGCTGGCAAACATGGCCGCCTTCGCCGATACCAACCCCCCGCTCATCACTATCTGGTCATGGCTGGCCCAATCGAAATGGATACCATATCCCCACTTTATTCCCGGGTGCAGCAATCCACGAAACAGGCTCAGCATGGGCTTGCTGACCACATCGGCAAGTGATATTTCCCTTTTCCCGGCCGCGCCTGGCTTCAACCCAGAATCCAGGTCAACCACAAGGATCTGCAGTGGAATTGGTACTTTCAATTTTTTTGATCCTGGTATTCCAAAAATCCGGCGCTGGTGCTGCCTGAAAAGTTCTTCGACGGCCTTTTGGTGGCTGAAACGAATAATATCGTGGAGGGATCTGCACTTTTCAACCCTAAAGGAATCTGAAAAGGGCTCATCCAGCCTCAGGGGTGAAATGAATTCCAGGATAAATGCCATCCGTCTCATGAAAGGATTGTCTTTTTCAAGCTTCCACTTGGCGCAAGGACTTTTCAGCATCGACTCAACCTTCCCATCGAATACTTTGCCCAGGTCGGCATTTACCGTGACAATCTTTCCATCTTCCAGCAGTTCCAGCGCTCTTTCGGCCTGCACCAGCAAGGGAATACCAAATTCCCGGGCAACCGACGCCAAGTGGCCGGCCTGACTTC
>JALVRI010000039.1 GCA_027031325.1 Desulfobacteraceae bacterium | reverse complement strand
GTTTCCGCAAGGCCGGTCTCGTCTTCGAAAGACAGGAACTGCATCGGATCACCCTTGCGGGTGCGTACCAGCTTGCCGGTTACCAGCCAGCCGGCAAGGTTGACCCTCCGGCCGGTGTACTCTGCCAGGCGGCAGGCGGCAACCGGCCTGAAGGGTGCGAGCTGTTTTTTAAAAAAAGAGATCGGGTGCCGGTCGCACAGAAATCCCAGCACGGCGTACTGGCGGCGGTAAAGGACCAGGGGATCATCAGGCGGCAGGCGTGGGGTTTCAACGGGCCCTGGCCGGCAATTGCCGAAAAGCTGTCCCTGGCCACGGCTGGCCTTGCGATCTTTCAGCCAGCGGGCCAGGCGCCAGAAAATCAGGGCCCGGCCCTGTCCGGGGGCGAGGCTGTCCAGCGCGCCGGCATCCGCCAGGGCCCGGGCCTCGGCCTCGGAAGGAACCGTTCTTTCCATGAAGTCTTCCAGGTGGTTGAAGGGTCGCCTGGCGCGGGCCGCCAGGATGCGGCCGCAGGTTTCCCTTCCCAGGCCCTTTACGGCCGCCAGGCCCGCCTGCAGAATCCTGCCACGGCCGCTCCAGCCGGCCGCACTTGAATTGACATCCGGGACGGCGATGGAAAGACCCATCCGGCGGGCTTCTGAAACATAGGCCGGGGTGGTATAAAAACCGCCGCCGTTGTTGATAACGGCGGCCATGAACTCGGCCGGGTGATGGACCTTGAGATAGGCCGCCTGGAAAGATACCCGGGCATAAGATGCGCTGTGGGCCTTGCAGAAACTGTAGCCGGAAAAACTCAGCATCATTTCCCACACCCGGGCGCAGGTCGTTTCTGAAATTCCGTTTTCCCGGGCGCCGTTAAAGAAACGCTCCTTGAAGTCCGGTAAGTGTCGTCGGCGGTCCTTTTTGGCCATTATCTTGCGCAGGGCGTCGGCCTCGGCGTCGGAAAAGCCGGCCAGGGCCTGGGCCACCCGGGCCACGTCCTCCTGGTAAACCATGACGCCCAGGGTTTCTGCCAGCACCTCTTCCAGCAGGGGGTGAACCGGTTGCCAGGGCTTGCCGTGGAGCCGCTGGAGGTACTGCCGGACAAACTCGTTGGCCGCCGGCCGGATGATGCTCGACAGGATCACCAGGTGCTCGAAGTCGCCCCTTCCGGCCTTGCGCAGCAGCAGCCGCATGGCAGGGCTTTCGATGTAGAAACAGCCCATGGTGTCGCCGTTGGCCACGGTTTTGCAGGTGACCGGATCCTCCTGGGGTTGCCAGCGAAGCTCGTCAATTTCTTTTCCGTTTTGACGCAGGCTCAAAAGACTGTCCCGGATGACCGCCAGGCTGCGGTTTCCAAGCAGGTCGATCTTGACCAGGCCGGCGGTCTCGGCGTCGTCCTTGTCCCACTGGATCATGGGCACGCCCTTGGCGGCGGTCTGTACCGGGACATAGCTGCTTACGGGCCGGGGTGTTATCACCACGCCGCCGGGATGGACCGCCAGGTGGCGGGGGATGCCGACCAGGCGGCAGGCCAGGTTGAAAACCTGTGGCCAGGGAGGCCCTAAGTCCAGGTCCCGCCACCGGTCACCTTCCACGATGGCCGCGGGCAATTGGGTTGCGCTGAAGTATGAGCGCCAGAAGTGGGGCAGGCGTCCGGTAACCCGGCCGATTTCACCGTCGGTGAGTCCGAAGGCCCGGGCTGTTTCCCGGATGGCCATCCGGGGCTGGAAAAGGATTCGGCTGGAGACCATGGCCGCCCGGGCCCCGTGTTCGGCCAGGACGGAGGAGATCACCCGGTCGCGTTCGTCCCAGGCAAAATCGATATCGATATCCGGCGGGTCCTTGCGGCCCGGGTTGAGGAAGCGGCCGAAGTAGAGGTTGTGGCGCAGGGGACAGACATTGGTGATGCCCAGGCAGTAAGCAACCAGGGAGGCGGCCGCCGAGCCCCGGCCGCAGGTGCGCGGGCTGCGGGCCACGATATCACGGACTACCAGGAAGTAGCTGGAAAAGCCCATGCCGGCAATTATTTCAAGCTCGTGTTCCAGGCGCTGGACTACCGCGGTCGGCAGCCGGTTGCCGTAGCGGCGCCTGGCACCGGCAAAGGCCGCCTCCCGCAGGACCCGGTGAGCCGTCCGGGCGGTGCGCCCTTTCCAAGGGGGCATCACCAGGCCGAAATCCGGCCCCTGGAATTCGATTTGCCCGGCGATCAGGTCGCCGGCGGACAAGGCCTGGGGCAGGCCTGCAAAGCGGCTTTGCCACTGGTCCGGCCCGGCCAGCCAGGCCCGGCAGGATGCCGCCTGGCCGGCTTCCAACCTTTGCAAACCGGTACGGTGCTCAATGGCCCGCAGCAGGCGGTGGAGAAGATGATCTTCCGGTTGCAGGAAGAAGGTCTCGGCCGCGGCCACCAGGGGCACTTGCAACGATTCAGCCGCACGGCGCAGGGGATGGCTGCCGGCGATGGGACGGTCGGTCATGGCGGCGCATGCCAG
>JALVRI010000038.1 GCA_027031325.1 Desulfobacteraceae bacterium | reverse complement strand
TCTTACCAATATCTGGAAATGGTGTTCGAACGGCTGGTTCAAGCGGGTTTGGATGCCCAAATCCTGAAACAGGAACCGGCGATGGATGCCGTCCAAAAGGACAACTTCCTGAAGCATTTCGATGAACCGCCAAGCCGGACACTGCTCGCCCTGGCGGTTGTGGGAGGTGTTTTCGGAGAGGGAATCGACCTGGTCGGTGAACGGCTGAGCGGCGCTGTGATAATCGGGGTTGGTTTGCCGGCGATCTGCCCTGAACGGGAGTTGATCAGGGAATATCATGACCGGCGGGGTGAGCCGGGGTTCGATTACGCCTATGGCTATCCTGGTATCATCCGGGTGTTGCAGGCGGCGGGACGGGTAATCAGAAGCGAGACCGACCGTGGCCTGGTGCTGCTGGTGGATCAGCGATATATCCGTCCCAAGTACCGGGCGATCCTGGAAGATCGCTGGCAGCCGCTATGGATCCGGTCGGGCCCTGAGTTGGAAAGTATATTCCTTGGACCCAAACGCAAAGGCCGTATCAGGTGAAAGCTTTCAGCAACCCCCAATTCCAGGGCCGTCTTCAAGGCAATAGATCCGCCAGGGGCAATCGGACTTGTCACAGTCCCTTATACCGGTACGAAAGCAATCGGTGTGTCCCTCTGTCCGTTGAAGGCTGCGAATCATGGCCGTTACGTCTACAAAACTATCTTGAGGTGAACAGGCCGGGATCTGCTCGACGGATTTCGTCTTTTTCCGTTTATCACCTTGCGGCGCTTCAGAATTGTGCTTTGGAATATCGACCATCACAGTTTCAGCTTCTTTGTTTGCCATCCAACATGAGCTTAAGCATGCTGCAAGGAGATTACCAATATGCCGGAGGCCGCCGTAAATGCTGGTCTTGGGCAAGCCCCCGGCCCAACTCTCTATCGGGAAAAACTCCCGTGCGACCGGGAAATTTCCCCGGTCCAAGAACCGGCTTTTGTAACTTTCCGGTGTCAGTTGCTCAAAAAGCGTTGTAGGCGCCCACCGTCGGTGTGGCGATCCTGAAACGGCTGTCTTCAGTGAAGTCTACGGCCGTATAGACCGGGCTTTCATTACGTGCCAGCTGCATTCCCTGAACGCTTTGAAGAAGTTGGCAAGTCTTCAGGCATTCGTCTTTGGGCAGATGTTTTTTGTGGCAGTCTTTGCACGGAGAGGCGATCATGACGGCCTCCTTTCTGGCTTTGGGGTGAAAAAAATAAATAGTAAAACCAATTAGATAACCCCAGACTGGCTTTTATCCTACCCCATATCGATCCAATTTGTCCATAGGGTAGATAATTCAATTTGATAGGATTGGCGGGCTATGAGCGGGAATTCTTCCCGTAAGACATGGTGGAATGCGGAATCGGCAACAGAAAAGGAGGCCCCTTACCCGGTCGCGGCGGTTTGAGAAGCTATTCTTTCCATAATTCGACGTCTATCAGTCCCAGGCGGGCAGCATAGCGCACAAGTTCCATGGCGCTGTGGATGTCGAGCTTGCGCATTATGTTGGCGCGGTGATTTTCAACGGTCTTGACACTTATGCACAACTGGTCGGCGATCTCCTTTTTTGAAACCCCTTCCGCCAGCAGGCGCATTATTTCCTGTTCACGAGGAGTAAGGGCGTCGTATCCGCTGTCCCTGACCTTGGCTTCCTTGACCGGCGACTGGATAAGCTTTTCTACGACCGCGTAAGATATGGAGCTGTCAAGGAAGAATTCTCCGGCAGCGACCGCTTCTATTCCTTGCAGCAGCCGTTCGGCTGCCGATTCCTTCACCACGTAACCGGTCGCCCCGGCCTGGAAGGCTTCAACGATGTAGTCTATCTTGGAATGCATGCTGATGATCATCACCTTGGTGTTTGGCAGTTTGCGGCGGATTTTGCGGGTTACTTCCATACCGCTCTCATCCGGAAGGGAAATGTCGACCAGGGCTACGTCAGGCTTCAACTCGCTTGCTTTCCGGACTCCCTCGCGCCCTGTACCGGCCTCGCCGACGACCTCCAGGCTGCTGTTGCGGGCAATGATAGACTTCAGGCCTTCCCGGAAAAGAGGGTGATCGTCGATAATCAAAAGTTTAGTCTTTTGACTACTCATTTTCTATCTCCTTGATCGGTATCTTGATGAAAATCCCGGTTCCCGATTCCGGCCGCGATCTGATGTCTATGGTGCCGCCCAGAAGCTCTGTTCTTTCCACCATGCTTTGAAGGCCCATGTGTTTCTCGCTGAGGGCGCCTGTCTTCCAACGGGTGACATCGAAGCCCAGTCCGTCGTCGATAATCCGCACCAGCAAATGGGGAGAAGATACAACCAGGCGGATGACCACACGCTCGGCCCTGGAATGTTTCTTGGCGTTGTGCAGTGCCTCCTGGATCAGGCGGTAAATATTTATCTGGGCGTCGTCATCTAGCCTTAGGCTGTCAAGCCCGGCCGCGGAGAAATCGGTCCGGATGCCGGATGTCTTCTC
>JALVRI010000037.1 GCA_027031325.1 Desulfobacteraceae bacterium | reverse complement strand
TATTTTGTTTTCAAGGTGCCGTTGATTGTTTCCCAGGTACTGCCGGTGGCTGTATTGTTGGCCATCCTGGTTACCTTCGGCTTGATGTCCAAGCACAATGAAATCATCGCCCTCCAAAGCAGCGGGATAAGCCACCTGGTACTCCTGAAACCGGCCATTTCAATAGGCCTGGCCGGAAGCTTGTTGCTTTTTTTCCTGACGGAAGTGGTGGTTCCCCTGACCATGGCCAAGGCAAATTCCATCTGGCTCGGGAAGGTAAAGGGGATAAACCGGGTCGTTACCAGGCAGAACGATATCTGGATCAAGGGTTTGGCGCGGATAATCCACATTCAGTACTATCATCCGGAAAGCAGGACCGCTTACGGAATATCAATAAATATTTTCGACCGCAACTTCAGCCTTGAAAGAAGGATAGATGCCAGGCAGGCCGTCTTCAAAGACGGCAAATGGATTATGAAAGGGGTAATGGATCAATATCCCGATAAAAAGCAGGCCAACTTGAAGGTCCGCATCGAGGACGAACTGGTACTTGACCTAGGTATTACCCTGGATGACCTGAAAGAAGTGGTCAAGCCCACCGAGGAGATGAGCTTCAGGCAGCTGCGCGAGTCGATTCGCCGGATCGAGACCGAAGGTTACGATACCACCGCCTATCGGGTCGACCTGTATGGAAAGACGGCCTTTCCATTCGTGTGCTTGATCCTGTCCTGCATGGGTGTCGGGATCGCCGGTTCCGGCAAGGTACGCGACGGCCTGGCATCGAGTGTTACCTATGGAATAGGGGTGGCTTTCTTTTACTGGACGTTTTATAGTTTCACCATGTCCCTTGGCTACGGGGCGATCCTGCCCCCGCCGGTGGCCGCCTGGCTGGCAAACTGCGTCTTTTCCATCCTGGCCCTGATCTTGTTGCTCAACCTTTTGTAGGACCGAAATGGGACGGTTGCAAATGGATAAATCGACAGCGGTTTTCAAACCCCATCCGGCCTGGTGGCTGTATAATATTTTCCTGACCAGCAAAGCAGTTTTTACGGCTCCGGCCTGGGCCCCGGTGGTGGCGGCGGTTGCCAAGCGGCGCCTGACATTCGCCCGCCGCCTCGGACTGAAAGGACCGCGGAGATTTGCCACCGCCCGTCCGGTCTGGGTACACTCCCTTTCGGTGGGTGAAGTGCGATCGGCCGAACCCTTTGTCCGCCAGCTGGTCCGAACAGGTATTCCCGTGGTGGTGACCGCTTCCACCCAGTCAGGTTTCGAGTTGGCCGTCGGCCTTTTTGGAGACTTGGCACTGCCGGTGGAATATTTTCCCTACGACCTTGTTTTCAGTGTCAGGCATGCGGTGGCCAGGCTGCGGCCGTCGGCGGTGGTGATCGTGGAAACCGATATATGGCCGAATTTCCTGGCCGAGATGAAAAGGAAAACCATCCCCGTTCACCTGATCAATGGGAGGGTCTCTGACCGTACTTTCCGGCGCCTGGTGCGCTTTAAGAAAGTGGCCGGCCAACTGTTTGAGGCCTTTAGCTCAATTTGTCTCCAGACCGAAGTCGACGCCCGGCGCCTTATGACTTTAGGGGTTTCCACCTCCAGGATCAAGGTGACCGGCAACCTGAAGTTCGATCTGGAGTTGGCGTATCCAGACCGCCAGGAGATTCGGAACAAGTGGAATGTTCCCGGGGATCGTAACCTGATCGTTCTGGGCAGCAGCCATCCCGGCGAAGAAGAAATTATCGTGACCACCCTTGCACCGCTGATCAGAAGCATCCATGGCCCGTGCCTTGTGGTGGCGCCCCGGGATGTCCGCCGGGCCGCCAGGGTTGCTGAAAGGCTTCGCAAGGCAGGCTTTTCGGTCCGGATGTTGGGAGACCGCCCCCCGGCCGGCAAGCAGGCAAGCCCTGAGGCAATGGTGGTGGACAGGATCGGGATTTTGCGCCAATTGTATGCCGTGGCCGATGTGGCTGTAATCGGCGGCAGCTTCGTTCCGTCAGGCGGCCACAACCCCCTGGAGGCCGCGGCCGCGGGCTGTCCGGTAATCTTCGGTCCCGACATGAGTGATTTCAGGCAGGTAGCCTCCATGCTCAAGGAAGCCGGGGCTGCCATCCAGGTGAAAAATCCGCAAAAGCTGGGGCAAATTGTGTCCGGCCTGCTGAAGGATACCCGGCTGGCGGGCCGGATGGCAAAACGGGGCCTGAAGCTGATTGCCGAAAACAGGGGAGCGGTAGAAAGAACAATGCGGGCCCTTAAATTGGGCCCGGACGGCAGCGCGACCACGGCTTGACGGGGAGTATGATGACCCAAGCGGCTGGAAGGTTGAAAAAGCGTATCGAAGAGATCATCTGGTCCCAGGTGAGGCGGAATCCCCCCCTGTCCCTGGAAACAGGACTCTTGCTGGCGTCGAAGGTTTACGGTGCCCTGGCGGCGGGCCACAGGGCGGTTTATCGCCTCGGTTTGCGGAAGGTAAAGCGCCTGGATTGCAAAGTGGTTTCCATCGGCAATCTGGCTGTCGGCGGTACCGGCAAAACGCCTTTTGTCCGCCGGCTGGCCTGCATGCTCAAGGGCCGGGGGATGGATGTGGCCGTAATCAGCCGGGGATACAAAGGCGGCAATGAAAAATCCGGCACCCTGGTTTCGAACCGTGACCGGGTTCTGGTTTCCGCACGCCAGGCCGGGGACGAACCATGGCTGCTTGCCAGGACCCTGCCGGGCGTTCCGGTTGCCGCCGGCAGGGACAGATACGCCCTGGGCCGGATGCTTGAGGCCGGATTTGCACCGGATGTAATCATCCTCGACGACGGGATGCAACATCATCGTCTTTTCAAAGACCTGGAGATAGTCCTTCTGGATGGTGAAAGCCCCCTGGGAAACGGCTACCTGCTGCCCCGGGGGCCCCTGCGGGAGTCCCCAAGGGCTTTGGCCCGGGCTGAGATGGCGGTTTTCACCTTCAAGGGCTGTCAGGGACCAGGCAGTGTCGAGCGGTTGCCACATGCCGGAGCGGGGAGAAAAACCTACAAGGCGGTTTACAGGCCGGTAGTGCTTTTCACGGTGACCGGCGGTCGGCGGGAAGAGCAGCACTGGCCGGATTTGTGCAATCCTGACAGTCCGGAAGACAGATTGCCGGATTTGCCGGTCTTTGCCTTCAGCGCTCTTGCCCGGAGCCGTGATTTCGGAGCCGCTGTGGCCGCCATGGGTGCCAGGGTGGTGGGTGAGCTTACCTTCAGTGACCATCACTGGTTCAGCCGGGCTGATGTTGAGCGTATTTGCCGCCAGGCGCTCGCGGCGAATGCCGAAATGATGGTGACGACCGCCAAGGATTTTGCGCGCCTGGCGGAAAAGTACACCCTGCCGATGGACCTGATAGTTGTGGACCTGGTGGTTGACTTGGCCGAAGACACCCCAAACTTCGAAAAAACCGTTATCGCCGAATTGATGGTTGGCTGAAATGTCGCCCTTGAAATTGTTGATCGTCAGCGACGGCCGCCCGGGCCATGAGAAGCAAAGCCTGGCAATCGGGCAGGCCCTGGCGGACTTGACGCCTGTCCGGGAGGCGATGGTCCGGGTGCCGCCACCTTCACTGAAGTCTGTCGGCTTGAATTTGGCCCGCTACCTGAAAGGGACTTGCCCCCGGGGTTGGCCTGCCGCCGACCTGGTGGTCGGCACCGGTACCGGCACTCACCTGCCCATGCTCTCATACCGGCGCTGGTATCCGTCGGCAAGGGTGGTAACCTGCATGTTGCCCGATCCATTTTTGCGCAAGTTTTTCGACCTCTGTTGCGTCCCCCGCCACGATAATCCCCCCCAATTTTCGAACATTTTTTTGACCACCGGCCCCCCTTGCCTGCCGGCGGGCGGGCGGCGGCCGAAAAGATCCGATCGCGGCTTGATCCTGGTGGGAGGCGTGGACGAAAAGAGCCACCACTGGCATACCGGCACCCTGGTGGCACAGGTGGAGACCATTTTGTCCTACTGCCGGGATCTTGACTGGGTGATAGCCACTTCCCCCCGTACTCCGGCCGACACGGCGGCCAGATTGTCAGCGCTTGCCGGGCAGGCACCGGCGGCCGGATTTTTCGCCGCCGAGGACACCCCGCCGGGTTGGATCGAGCAGCAGTACGCTGAGAGCAGCCGGGTATGGGTTACGGCGGATTCGGTATCAATGCTTTACGAGGCTCTTAGCGCCGGCTGCAGTGTCGGCGTCCTGCCGGTAAGATGGAAGAAGAAGAACAATAAATTTCAACGGGGCATAGACGGGCTTGTAAATGACGGGTTGGTTGTCCCTTATGAAAGTTGGGTCAGAGGGGAGCTGCCCATGCCGGCGGGAGCCGGCCTGGATGAAGCAGGCCGTTGTGCCAGGGAGATTCTGAGAAGATGGTGGCCCGCAAGATTAGGGTAGTCCAGGTGCTTCCGGAACTTGAAAGCGGTGGGGTGGAGCGTGGAACCCTGGAGATCGGCTGTTTCCTGGCAAGCCAAGGGCACTCCAGCCTCGTGATTTCCCAGGGAGGGGCTATGGTGGCCGAGCTCGAGTCCCAGGGCAGTTCTCACCTGAAAATGAGCTGGATAGGCGAAAAATCTCCCCGCTGCCTGCTCCATCTGCCGGCTTTGCGAAAGTTGTTTGCTTCCGGGCGGGTCGATATCGTCCATTTGCGTTCCCGCTTGCCTGCCTGGGTGGCCTTGATGGCCGTCAAGAGTCTCCCCCCGGCCAAAAGGCCGGCCGTGGTGACTACTTTTCACGGCTACTACTCCGTCAATGCTTACAGTGCCGTGATGACCAAGGGACAGAGGGTGATTGCAATCTCCAGGGGGGTTGCCGATCACATCCGCCGGGTTTACCGGGTCCCGGGCTCCAGGATTCGCCTGATTTACAGGGGAATCGATGAAAGCAAGTTCGACCCCCGGGCAATATCTCGCGGCCGGATGGAACGCGCCCGTCGTTGGTTGGGCATCGGCCGGGAGCTTTCCCCCGTGATCCTCATGCCCGGCCGGCTGACCTTTATCAAGGGACACGCAGTCTTGCTGAAGGCCCTGGCGGGTATGCAGGAACTCGACTGGAAGGCTGTCTTCCTGGGACAACGCGATCCGGCCGGCTCGTTTTCCAGCCACATCGAGAAGATGTGCAGGCAGCTTGGTCTTGCCGGGCGGGTCATTTGGGCACCTCCTTATGACGATATGCCGGCCGCCTATACCGTCAGCCATGTGGTGGTTTCCGCCACCACTGCCAGGCCTGAAGCCTTCGGCCGGGTGGCGGTTGAAGCCCAGGCCATGCAAAGGCCGGTTATCGCTTCGGCCCATGGCGGGAGCCTGGAGACAGTGCGTCACGCTCAGACCGGTTTTCTGTTTGCCCCCGGTGATCATTTGCAACTGCGTCACAGGCTTAAACAAGCACTTGAAAACCCCGGGATGGCGGAAGAGATGGGACGCAGGGGCCGCCGGTGGGTGCTTGGCAACTTTACCACCGCAAGCATGTGTCGCAAAACCATGGATGTCTACCGCGAAGTCATGGCTGAAAGGCCGGTTGGCTGAGGCGGACTTCGTTGTCCTCAAGACCGGGCCCGCAGCCACCGGATCCGGCCTCCAGGGGCTTTACGCCGATCTTGGGGGCGGTCCCAAGAAGTTATTGAGAGCCTCATTTGTTCAGCAGGAGCTTTTCGAAGTAGGCAACCGTTTTCTGCAAGCCTTCTTCCAGGGGGGTGCACGGTTGCCATTGCAGGGCTGTGCCTGCCAGGGAGATATCCGGGCGCCGTTGGCGGGGATCGTCCTTGGGCAGGGGCTCGAATTTGAGCTTTGATCTCGACCCGGTTATTTCGATTATTTTTTCCGCCAGTTGAAGGATGGTAAACTCGGACGGGTTGCCCAGGTTGACCGGCCCGACGAACCGGTCGTCCGAATCCATGAGCCTGACCAGGCCCTCGATCAGGTCGTCCACGTAACAGAAAGAGCGGGTTTGGCTGCCATCGCCGTAAATGGTGATCGGCTTGTCCTGCAAGGCCTGGACGATGAAATTGGACACCACCCGGCCGTCGTTGGGGTGCATGCGCGGGCCGTAGGTGTTGAAGATGCGGGCAACCTTGATCCTGATTCCATGCTGTCGATGGTAATCGAAAAAGAGGGTCTCGGCACAGCGCTTACCCTCGTCGTAACAGGCCCGCGGCCCGATGGGGTTGACCCGACCCCAGTAAGCTTCGGTTTGGGGATGCTGGCGGGGATCGCCGTACACTTCGCTGGTTGACGCCTGCAGGATTTTTGCATTTATCCGCTTTGCCAATCCGAGCATGTTGATGGCCCCGTGGATGCTGGTCTTGGTGGTCTGGACCGGGTCGTGCTGGTAGTGAATCGGGGAGGCCGGACAGGCCAGGTTGTATATCTGGTCGGCTTCCAGGTAGAGGGGAAAAGTAATATCGTGGCGGAGAAATTCAAAGCGGCGGTCGTCCATCAGGTGGAAGATGTTGGCCTTGGTTCCGGTGAAGCAATTGTCGACGCAGATTATTTCGTTTCCCGCGGCCAGCAGTTTTTCACACAGGTGCGAGCCCAGGAAGCCGCATCCGCCGGTAACAACGATTCTCTGGTTGTTGTGCATACAAACTCCTTGTATGGGTCTTGAGGCCCTATCTTCCGGTGTCATTGGATCACGTTCTTTGGGCGGGAACACGAGGTGCCGCTTTTTCTTCACTTCAAACACTTCAGCCGAAGTTGTTTTCAACCTATGTCAAGCCGGCAGGCTTGTCAACGTGTTTGAACCGGGGATCACCGGGTGCGGGCCGCCCCCGGCGGGCTGTGGAAAACCAAAAGTGGCCTTTTCACTTGTACCGGCCGGCTTCAACCTGTTATACACGGGAAGGCTTGGCCTGTGGTTTGATACCAAGAATCCATCGGGTTGCGGGGCCGTGTGCCGGAAACCGGGCGGCCCGGGCGCCGACCCGGCGGTGGTTGCGGACTTTATGAAAGTACGGTCTTATATATGAAGATTGCAGAAATAATGCTTTCCGCCCGTTTTGGCGGCGCAGAACGGCTGTTTGTGGATATTGCCCTTGCGCTGGCGGAACGAGGCCATAGTGTTTTGGCGGTATGCCACCCTGATTTCGAGGCTTTGCCTCAGCTTAACCATCCTGGCGTTTCAAAGGCTTTCCTGATTTGCCACTGGGACTGGAGCCCCGTTGCAAGGTTTAGGTTGAAGTTGCACTTGCAGCGTTTCGGCGCTCAGGTCATCCATACCCATCTTGCCCGGGCTGCTGCGGTGGGTGGTGATGCCGGGCGCCGGCTCGATCTTCCAACGGTTGCAAACCTGCATAACTACGTCAATCTGAAGTACTATCGCAGCATAGACTGGTTTTGTCCCGGCACGGAGGATCAGAAATCTTACCTGGTCGAGCAGGGAATTGCTTCCGACAGGATCAAGGTTGTGCCTCATTTTTCGCGCCTGCCGGTCGAGAAACCTTTATCGTGTTCAGAGCTTCAGGGTTGTGCCCGCAGGCCGGTGTTCGTAAGTTACGGGCGCTTTGTGGCCAAAAAGGGATTTCATTTGTTGATCGAGGCCCTGGCTATTTTGCGGGACCGGGGAGTTGCGGCCGGACTGGTCTTAGGCGGGGACGGACCGGAAAGACAACACCTACA
>JALVRI010000036.1 GCA_027031325.1 Desulfobacteraceae bacterium | reverse complement strand
ATGTCGGCCCGTGACGAGGTCCTGGTGAAACGGGGATCGACGCTGATCAGGGTGGCTCCCCGCTTTTGGGCCTCGGTTACGTACCTGAAGGAGACGGGGTGGTTTTCGGCAGCATTGCTGCCCATGATAAGGATGCAATCACTGTTTTGAATATCGATCCAGTGATTGGTCATTGCGCCGCGACCGAACGACTCTGCCAGAGCCGCAACAGTGGCGCTGTGTCAGATACGTGCCTGGTGTTCGATATAAACAAGGCCCAGGGAACGCATCAGGGCCTGGTAAATCCAGCACTCCTCGTTGTCCAGGGCCGCGCTGCCAACCGAGGCGATGGCCGTGGTGCGGTTGACCACCTGGCCCTTGGCGTTGCGGTGGACAAAACTGGCGTCACGGGTGGCCTTGACCCGTTGGGCAATGGTTTCAAGCGCCCAGTCCCAGGATACTTCCTTCCACCGGCTGGAATAAGGAGCCCGGTAAAGGGGCCTGGTCAGGCGTTTTTGGTTCTCGGCCAACTGCTTGATGGATGCGCCCTTGGAGCAGAGGTTGCCGCGGTTGATGACATGATCCGGATCGCCTTCCACGTTCATCACCCGGCCGTCTCCGGCCCGGCTGGTATGCACGATGGCCCCGCATCCAACCGCACAATAGCAGCAAATGGTTGACGTTTCCTTGGCATACTTGGTCTTGAGCATTTGGGCATGAGCTTTGACCGGCTTCAGATCAAAGCCGAGCCGGCATACTGAAATGCCAATGGCGGCGGCACCGCCCAGCTGCAAGAACTGCCTGCGATTGACCCGCATACGGCCCTCCTTTGGTTGTGTGGATTAAAAGTTACTGTAAAAAGTGGGTGCCTGGAAGCTCCTGCTCGGAACAGATATCTATCCTATCACCTATGGGTTACAGGAGGGTTACATGGGGGGTTACCGGCCGTAGCTGAGACGGTGGTAGAGGGCTTTGGTCTCGGGGTCCGGCTGTTCATCTATCTGCTCGGCCAGGGCTCGGCAATGGTCGAGGTAGACATTGCGCAGGTGACCGAAACGGCCCAGCCTGGCATACAACCGCATCAGGCCCTGGCAGGCGTCCACCGAGACAGGATCATGGTCCAGGATCCGGCGGTAGCACTCGATGGCCGCCTCCGGATCGTTCCGGCGTTCCAGAATTCGGGCCATGGTAAGTTGGATGCGGACAAAAGCCGTTGCCAGGGCTGCCCTTTTGACTTCGGTCCAGGAGCTGTAACGTTCTTCCGGCAAAAAAGGACCCTGATAAAGAGCTGTTGCCCTGAAGCATAAAGCCAGGAGGTGCTCCTGGTCCAGAGCTTCCCGGCCGCGGCGTATATCCTTGTCCAGCTTGAGGAAAGCTTCGCTGTCGATCCAGCACAGGTTACGGTCCAGGGACAGCCTTTTGCCGCTTAGATGGAGATAGGCAGATGGATTTCCCCTGGTCAGGGAAGGTTCCATAGCCTTGCGCAGCCGGTGCAAAGTGACCTTGAAAGTCTGATTGCCTGCCCGGGGGTCGGCTTCCGGCCACAAGGTCTCCAAAAGCTGCTCGCGAGGTACTTCCCGTACCCCCAGGACGATGAGGGCCTTGAGCAATTGGGCCGTGCGGCCCGTAACAAGCGGCCGGCGCTCAATGGGTTGGTCCAGGCCGTTGCAGACGGCAAAGCGGCCGAAGGTGTAAATTCGCAGTTGTTTCGGCAGCAGTTGACGGGTGTTTTGGCGACGACCGCATCCGGGCAGGTGTTTTTCCCGCCGGCCGTCTGGACCTGCCTTGGTGGTTGACGGGCCATAAAGTTGCAGCCAGCGTCGGCCCCACTTGATTGTTGGTTTTTGGCCTGTGGTAACGGCCAGGCGGCCCAGCTCGGCCAGGTCGGCCGGTCCCAGGCAGGTGAAATGGCTTGAAGGACTTTCCTCCAGCAGTTTGCAAGCCGAGTACAGTTGTTCTGCCGCCGGCCTGGATTGCCCGGCCTGTTTGAATACAAGGGCCATGGCAAGTCGCTTTTCGGCCCGGGCGGAAATGCAGGCCGCCTGGTCGAAAAAACGACCGCAAGCTTCCAGGTGATCAAGGGCCTCTTCCGTCCGGCCACGGCGAAGACTGATCAGGCCTGCTGCCAGCCGGGCTTGCCAGTAGGGCAGGATTTGCAGATTTTCATGCTCGAGGATTTCAAGTGCCTGGCGGATAAATTCGGCTGCTTGTTCAAAGCGCTCATTGCGGTAGCGTACCAGGGCCCCTGTCCTGTAAGCCATGGCCGTGTAGTAGGGATCGGCTGCCAGGGTGGCTGCATCGGCCAGGTGGTGGCGCCACTTGTCGGCTTCTTCCGTCTTGCCGCGATAGAGGTTCAACCTTGCCGCTGCATCAAGCAGAGCCGGGTATAAAAAAAGGAGCCCCGAATCCTCGATCCTCTCTTCCAGGACTGTTTTGGCTTTTTGAGCCAGTGGCCAATTGCCCAGGTGGAGGGAGAATTCCAGCCTTATCATTTCATGGAGCAGTTCGTAGGCTTCGCATCCGGCCCGGCGCTCTAAGGAGTCGGCTTTTTCCAACGCCCGCCGGGCCTTGCCCAGGTTGCCGGTAAGGGTCAGGCCCATGGCGGTCAATGATTCGGCAATGGACCGGATATGATCGTTTCTTATCAAGGATGCCAGGAAAGATGCATTGCGGCAGGCGCTCATGCCTTGCTGAAGGTCCAGACCGGTAAAGATCTGGGCCAACCCTATCTGCAGCCACAGCCAGGCCTTTGCCCATCCGTAGTAACGCCGGTCAGCCGCCTGGTCCAGCAGGCGGCGCCCGTCAGACACCCAGCCCGCCAGTTTGCGGCGATCGAAGTTTACGAAAACGGCCGCCTCCAGAAGGCTTGCGGTGGCAAGCAGTTGCCCGCGCAGGTCCGGGAGGCTTGCAAATTGGCTTCGCAAGCGGTCGAAAGTATGGACCCGGCCAATGGATGCCGGCTGCTGGCAGACAGCCTTAAGCCATTGGAGCCAGGGATTCTGCTCGAGCAGGGGGGCGGGGAGCCTTTGCATCCATCTGCGCAACCGACCGAATTGGCCTGTTATCACAAGGTCGGTGCCGCGGTGGCTGATTATCCCGGCCGCCTCTTCGGGCTTGTTGGCCGCAAAAAAGTTGTCCACCGCGTCCAGGGAACGATTGATCCGCTGGCATGTTGTTGCTGCAGTGAGGCTGGCGCGGCAAAAAAGCCTGCGACCATGGATTTGGTGGAAATGCCTGTGCAGGTATCGCCTCAACAGGGGGTGAAACACGTAGCTCCAGCCCCGGTCGGGGATGTATCGGCGATCCAGGAAGAGGTTGACCGCATGCAACCTGTCAAGAACGGTTGTTTTTGATTCCGGCCAGCCCGCAGCCACCAGCAGACGCCTGTCAAGGCTTTCATAGACGGAAAGCTCCAGCAAGGTCTCCCTGGTTTGGGCAGGCAGGTGAGCCAGTACCTGCTGTTGGAAAAACGGTTCCAACCTTTGAACCAGGTCGGATTCCAGGCCGGATGCGATGTAACGCCTCCGCTCCGGTGCCGGAACCGGTCCAAGAAGCTCCAGGACCCTTTTCAAGCCACCCGGCCACCCCCAGGTCAATGACAGGATTTGCTCGGCCTCGCTTACTGCCAGGGACATGCTTGCCGCCTTCCTGAAAAAAAGCCTGATCTCTTGCAGATCGAAGGCCAGGCGGCGGTTGTCGATGACAAGATCGGGGCGGGCCGCTTCTTTTGTCGCTTTGGCGATGGAGTCGGGAACGAAACGCCCGGCCAGCAATAGGCGGCTGCCTAGAGGCGGGTCATTGATGGCCCTGATGATTCCATTGAGCAAATCCGGCCTGTATGGATCTGTTCCCAGCAAGTGAAGGTCGTCGATGACGATCCAGAGCGGTTCTGAACGATCGGAGGTTATTTCTTCTATGAAACGATACCATTTGTCTCCGGAATCACCGGGCTCATTCCGGGTTAAGCCGCCTTCCGGGTTTTTCAGGGTACCCAGAGCGTTTTTGAGCGAGGATGATGTTCGCCTGCAATCGATATCCAGGCCGGCCGCAAGTTTCTGGTCCCGGTTGTAACCGTTGATCCTGATCCAAAGGGTCTCCGGTTTGAATGATGCCAGCCAGGAAGCCAGGAGGGTCGATTTGCCCTGGCCGGCCCGGCCCAGCACCAGGGTGCGGTGCACGTGATCATGGGCAAGCAGATCAAATAGTCGCTTGCGCTCGATTATGGCTGACGATGAATTTATCATGGCCCGTTTTTCAACAGCCTGTCTAAGCCCGGGGCTATTGCGATGATCAGAATGAGATGACAATTGACGGCGAAAAAGCTATGATGAGGCGCAGAAACAGTGATAACCAGTTTTTATAAACTTGAAATCATACCTTCCCCGGCCAGATGGAATTTTCGTACACTAATTTGAGCGGCCGGGTCAACGGTCAAAAGGGACCAGCCATGGACAGCAGTGCAGCCGAGCCGGTGACGGTTCTGGTCATCGACGATGAAAAACCCACCCTGACCATGTTTCGACTGTTTCTAAGAGCCTATGGATACGATGTCATTTGCGCGGAAAACGGTTTCCAGGGGCTCGAAATGTTCAAGGCCCACCATCCCCGGATCGTGTTTACCGATTTGAAAATGCCCGAGATGGACGGGATTGAATTGTTGAAGAGGATCAAACAACAGGCACCCCGGACCGAGGTTATCGTAATCACCGGCCACGGTGACATGGATCTTGCCATGCAGGCCCTGAACCTGGAGGCAAGTGATTTCATAAACAAGCCCATAGACCGGATCGCCCTGGAGGCCGCCCTGGACAGGGCCAAGATGCGCCTGGCAGGTCTGCAGGGACGGAACTGCCGGCTCACCTTCGAGCAGAGGGGCAAGGTCAGTCTGGTGCGTATCGAGGGAACCCTGAGCGGAAAGGATGAGACCAACCTGGCCCGCTTGGTTGAAAAGAGCCTGGCTGCCGGTTCAACAGGCCTGCTGCTGTCTTTTACCCCTCATTCGGCCCTCGATGGAACCGGGATAGGCGCCCTGGGCAGACTGATTGCCGGAAGCGACACAGGCCGCTTGGCTGTTGCCGCTTCCGGACTTTCGGTCAATTTTACCTTGCTGTTGAAGATGGTAGGCCTGACCCGTTTCATGGAACTCTATTCCACCGAGCAGGAAGGCCTGGATGCGCTGGCCTCGAGCAGTGTCAGGTGACAGGATCTTTAGACGGGAAAGGTCTCAGGGAACTTCGTCGATATCGCCCGGCTCGTCGTCGGCCACCTGGATAGAGGTCTTGATGTTGATGACCGCTTTTTCGTCATAGTCGTCATCAAGTCCGTCTTCTTCCAGCAACTCGTCCACGTCGACCGTCTCTTCCACCACTTCTTCGGTTTCTTCGGGAACTTCGGGTTCTTCGATGAACAGGTCCTTGTCGTCGAAAAGCAGTTCAGCCGAAAGTTTTTCCTTGTCGCTGAACATCTCGATGACCGCCTTTGCTATCGGTTCGGCGTATATCGCCGGAGGATACATGTTGTTGGTCCTGATTGCAGCCAGGACCGCATCTACCCCGTTGTTGGCGGCTTCCATCAAGTCCTGCTGTGAATATGTCTCTTCACACAACAGGGACATCATCTCCTTGTCCAGTTCGGCATACTCCCGAATCGTAAGAACCTTTTTCTCATCGTCACGGGTTATGGAATATTTCTGTTTCATACTTTTTCTCCTGCCGATGCCAAATTTCCTGGTTGAGGCCAAGCCGCGAACCTGTGGCGGCTGAATCAAATTTTGAACCCAAAGAACATTTTTCGGCTGAGCCGTGCTCTGCCGGCAGTCCGGCTCTGGCAGGCTGTTGCAAAACTATTACGCTTGGCCAGACGGCGTTATAATCCTGCTCGAGATGTTCATTTGTTACCAATAAACCGCGCTTTTGGGCCGGATTTTGGCTTGTCTGAGCTGCGGACCTTTTTCAACAGCCTGTTATATACGGTCTTTTTCGAAAAACCTGCCGGCGCGGTTCCCTGGATTTAGGCCGCTGGTATATCAATCGGCAAAGTCGCGGCCGAAGGTAACCACCAAAAGGCAGGGATGTCAACAGGGTTTTTTGAACTTCCAATACCCTATAAAACCATTGACCTTGGATAATGATGATGGTAGAGGGAAAAACCCGGTGGGAGGGATGGCCGAGTGGTTTAAGGCGGCGGTCTTGAAAACCGTTGAGCGAAAGCTCCGTGGGTTCGAATCCTACTCCCTCCGCCAAAATTTCTGCAAGGGAGAGATGGCCGAGCTGGCTGAAGGCGCTCGCCTGCTAAGCGAGTGTGTGTCGAAAGATGCACCGAGGGTTCGAATCCCTCTCTCTCCGCCAGAATATCCAGCCCGCCCGGTGGCGGGCTTTTTTGCTTTTGGGCAGAGCCGCGATGGCACGAATTGAACTTGACAAATTGGTGGATCCCGCATAGTTAATCACACTTGGACCTTCTTTTCCTAAATGGATAACGTCAGTTAGACCCAATTTTGGCAAGACCAAGAAAATCGTATCGAAAGGAGTGGAGCAAATGGCACAATTGATCCCCCCCCATGGCGGTAAGGGACTGACCATCTGCCTGCTGGAAGGGGCAGAAAGGGAAGCCGAACTGCAAAGAGCCCAGAACCTGAAAAAGGTTCCTATCTCAGCCCGTGTCAAAGGAGACCTGATCATGATCGGCATAGGTGGTTTCAGCCCCCTGACCGGTTTCATGACCAGGGCCGACTGGAAAGGTGTCTGCGAGAATTTCCTCCTGGCCGATGGGACCTTCTGGCCGGTGCCGGTAACCTTGGATGTTTCAAAGGAAGATGCCGAGCAGATCAAGGAAGGCGACGAAGTCGCCCTCTACGATCCTGAAGGTGACGAGATAATGGCCACCATGAAGGTAACCGAAGTCTGGGAAGAAACAGAGGCCGACAAGCGCTGGGAATGTGAAAAGGTCTTCATGGGCGAAGGTACCCCCACCGCCGAGGAATTCTGGAAGATCGCCACCGAGGATCATCCCGGAGTCCAGATGGTGATGAATCAGAAGGAATTCAACCTGGCCGGACCGGTCAAGGTGCTGAGCGAAGGCGAATACCCCACCAAGTACGCCGGCATTTACCATCGTCCGGCCGAGGCCCGCAAGATTTTTGAGGAACGCGGCTGGTCGGAAGTGGCCGCCCTCCAGTTGCGCAATCCCATGCACCGGTCCCACGAGTACCTGTGCAAGATTGCCATCGAGGTCTGCGACGGTGCCTATATCCATTCCCTGGTTGGAAACCTCAAACCGGGCGACATCCCGGCCGACGTGCGTGTCAAGTGTATCGACACCCTGGTGAAAAACTACTTTGTGGAAGACAACGTCGTCCAGGGTGGCTACCCGCTCGACATGCGTTATGCCGGACCGCGTGAAGGCCTCCTGCATGCCACCTTCCGTCAGAACTACGGATGCTCCCGGATGATCATCGGCCGTGACCATGCCGGCGTGGGCGATTTTTACGGCATGTTCGAAGCCCAGACCATCTTTGACAAGATCCCTTACCCCGAGGAACCGGGAAAAGCCTTGCTCTGCAAGCCGCTGAAGATCGATTGGACTTTCTATTGTTACAAGTGTGACGGCATGGCTTCCCTGCGCACTTGCCC
>JALVRI010000035.1 GCA_027031325.1 Desulfobacteraceae bacterium | reverse complement strand
TAGAGGCTTATGACCTGGTGAGGGAAAAAATGGCAACAGTAGACGTGATCAATATCAATGGAGAGAAGGTATCGGAGACGGAGTTGCCTGATACGATTTTCGGTATCGAAGTAAAGCCTGCGGTACTCCACCAAGTAGTGACTGCACAGTTGGCGGCAAGAAGGGCAGGTACGGCTTCTGTCAAAAGACGTTCTGACGTAAAGGGCAGTACCAGGAAACTTTACCGCCAGAAGGGAACCGGGCGGGCAAGAAAGGGTGATATAAAATCCCCCCTGCTCAGGGGAGGAGGAGTGGTTTTTGGCCCTTCGCCGCGTAGTTATGAAAAGAAAGTTCCCAAGAAGGTCAAACGCTTGGCCCTCAAAATGGCATTGAGCAGTAAATTTTCTTCCAAAGAGTTGCTGGTTGTAGACCGGTTTGAAATGGAAAGAATAAAGACGAAAGATTTCGTTGGTGTAATCGAAAAAATAGATGCAGGCAACGCTCTGATCGTTACTGACGAAAAGGACGAGAAACTGGAGTTGTCATCTCGCAACGTAAAGGGGGTAAAAGTACTGCGGCAGGAAGGCCTGAACGTTTATGACGTGCTGAAGTACGAAAAGCTTGTTCTGCTGGAACCGGTCGTCAAAGCGCTGGAAGGGAGGCTTGGGCAATGATTCAATACGAAATTATCAAAAGGCCTCTGTTGACCGAGAAAACAACGATTCAGAAAGAACAATTCAACCAGGTTACTTTCGAGGTAGATCCCCGGGCCAACCGGATAGAAATCCAGCGGGCGATCGAGCAGATATTCGGTGTAAAAGTACTCTCCACGCGTACCATGAACATGAAGGGTAAGATCAAGCGTAGGGGAAGAATTATCGGCCAAAGAAAGAATTGGAAAAAAGCGATCGTCACCTTGATGCCCGGAGAAAAAATAGATTTCTTCGAGGGTGCTTAAAAGGTTTGTGGACGGCCGGACATGTTGGCGGCTGATACCTGCAGTTGCAAATAGAGCTTGGGAGCTAAGATCATGGCAGTAAAAAGAGTTAATCCGACTTCCCCCGGACGCAGATTCCAAACGTATTCCACGTTTGAAGATATTACCAAGGCTGAACCGGAAAAGAGCCTGATCAGGATTCTTAAAAAAAGCGGTGGAAGGAATAACAAGGGGCGGATAACCTGCCGTAGGCGGGGAGGGGGACATAAGAGATATTATCGGATAATAGACTTCAAGCGGGACAAAGACGGTGTACCGGCCAAGGTGGCTTCCATCGAGTACGATCCGAACCGGAGTGCCAGGATTGCATTATTGCACTATGCTGATGGAGAAAAGCGCTATATCCTGGCACCACTGAATCTTAAGGTTGGAGATACCGTGATGTCCGGGCCGGAAGCAGACATAAAACCCGGCAACGCCCTGCCTCTTGCCAATATTCCCCTCGGAACCCACATCCATAATATTGAATTGAAGATAGGCAAGGGAGGGCAAATCGTTCGCAGTGCCGGCACCTATGCCCAGCTCATGGCCAAGGAAGACAGATACGCGCTGGTGAAGCTGCCTTCCGGAGAAGTAAGAATGGTTCTGTTGCGGTGTAAGGCGACGGTGGGCCAACTAGGAAACGTTAATCATGAAAATTTATCGATGGGCAAGGCCGGCCGGTCCAGGTGGCTTGGCCGCAGGCCCAAGGTCAGGGGTGTAGCGATGAACCCTGTTGACCATCCCATGGGCGGTGGGGAAGGTCGTTCATCAGGCGGACGGCACCCATGTTCACCGTGGGGCTGGCCTACGAAGGGGTACCGCACGCGTAAGAACAAACAGACCGACAAGTTCATCGTCAAGCGCAGGTACAAGAAATAGTGAGGCTGCCGGCTCGTATGATTTCAAGGAAGTTTGTTTGATGACCCGCAAAGGGAGCTAAGCAGGAGGCATCATGCCACGTTCGTTGAAAAAAGGACCTTATATCGATCCCAAACTGATGAAAAAGGTTCTGGAAGCGCAGGAAGCGCGCAGCAACAGGGTAATAAAGACATGGTCTCGCAGATCGACCATCGTACCTGAGATGGTCGGCATAACTCTGGCGGTACATAATGGCAGAAAGTTTATTCCGGTTTTCGTAACCGAGAACATGGTCGGCCACAAGCTCGGCGAATTTTCACCGACACGCACCTACTATGGTCATGCCGCCGACAAGAAATCAAAACGGAAGTAACCGCAAGCTAAGGAGAGTTAAAGCCAATGGAGGTTAAAGCCGTAACCAAGTACGTGCGCATTTCGCCGCCGAAAGTACGGATGCTGGCCGATGCCATCAAGGGCAAACCGGTAGAGAAGGCTTTACAGATTCTACGCTTCATGCCTCAAAAAGGCGCTGGTATCGTAGAAAAGACTTTGCGATCGGCCGTGGCCAACGCTGACAACAATCTGAGCATGGATGTAGACCTGCTGGTGGTCAAGAACCTGATTGTGGATAGGGGTCCGATGCTCAAGCGTTATCGTGCCAGGGCCA
>JALVRI010000034.1 GCA_027031325.1 Desulfobacteraceae bacterium | reverse complement strand
TCAGGGTTCCACCAGGTTGTTCTGGATGGCAAAACGGGAAAGCTCGGCGTTGTTGCGCAGGTTGAGTTTTTTCAACAGCCGGAAACGGTAGGTATCGACTGTCTTGATACTGATATTGTAAGCCGAAGCGATCTCGCGGTTGGTATGGCCCAGGGCCAGGCGTCGCAGTACCTGTAACTCGCGGGTGGAAAGGGAATCGAGAGCCGAACCGCCTTTTTGTCCCCGGGCCACCTGGACGGCCAGGGCCTCGGCCGCCTCGGCCGTCAGGTAACGCGAACCGGCATTTACCTTGCGGATGGCATCCACCAGTTTTTCAGGGGCCGACTGCTTGGTCACATAGCCCATGGCACCGGCCTCGATGGCCCGCACGACGTACTGCTGCTCGGCGTGCATGGTCAACACCAGGATCGGCAGCTGCGGAATTTCATGCTTGATACGTCGGATAACCTCCAGTCCGTCCATATCGGGCATTGAAATATCGATTACAGCCACATCGGGCCGCTGGCTGCGTATCCTGGCCAAGGCCTCCTTGCCGTCGGCCGCCTCGGCTACCACCTGCATGTCGCCGCTGTCTTCGATTATCCGCCGCAAGCCGGCCCGCACAATGCTGTGATCGTCGGCCAAAAGTACTTTGATCATGGTATTCTCCGGCTCAAATTCAGGCGATAGGCACCTTCAGTACGATACAGGTTCCCCGGCCGGGAGCCGAATCCACCTCCAGCTTGCCGGAAACCAGGGAAGCTCTTTCGCGCATCCCGGCAAGGCCCAGTCCCTGGTTGTCATCGAGACGATCCGGGTTGAAACCCTTTCCGTCATCGCTGACAGACAAGACAAGCCGCTCTTTCTGCCATGCCAGCTTGACCTCCACCTTAGTCGCCCCCGCATGACGAGCCACATTGGTCAGGGCCTCCTGGGCGATCCGGTATACCGCCGTGGCTATGGTGCCGTCAAGACGCGAGATCCCTTTATGTTCAAAGAGACAGGGTATCTGTGCCCGGCGCTCGAACTCGGCCGTGTACCATTCCAGGGCATCAACCAGGCCTAAATGATCCAGGACTCCCGGCCTCAACCTGACCGCCATGCCCTTTACCTCTTCAATGGTCCTGTCGATCAGGCTGCACATCTGCCGGGCCCGCAAGGCGGAATCGGGCTCCTTGTTGTGCAATCGCTTTGACAACCAGACGGCATCCATCCGCAAGGCGGTCAATACCTGCCCCAGTTCGTCGTGCAATTCGCGTGCGATGGCGGCCCTTTCTTTCTCCTGGCTGTCCATGATGGCGGCCGAAAGCCGTCGCAACTGGGCCTGGGCGCGCTTTTCAGCCGAAATATCGGTTGCTATTCCGCAAACCCCCAGCAGTTCCCGGTCATCGCCGTAAATCGGGAACTTGACCGTCAGGTAGGTGTGTTCTGATCCGTCCACCCGGATATTGTCCTCCAGCTCGTAAATTTCACCGTTTTCGAGGACGGCATCATCATAACGGTGCAGCTTGACCGCCGAGGAAGGAAGTTCCAGCAGATCTGGATCCTTGCCGCGCACCTTCTCCTGGCTGACACCGAACAGCTCTTCGTAACGCGAATTGACGAGGACAAAATGCCCATGCTGGTCCTTCATGTAGATCACCGCCGGAGTGTACTTCAAAATGGCTGCAATTTCGCTCGTCCGCTTGCGAACCTGTTGTTCCAGGTCCTGCGAATAACGCTTGAGCTTTGCCTGGGCACGGCGCAGGGCTTCTTCCGCCCGCTTGCGCTCGGTCACGTCTATCGATACGGCCAGGGTCCGCTGGATATTACCCTGATCATCCCGGTCGGCTATGGCTGAAAGCAATACATCCATAACCCGCCCATCTTTCTTTACGAAACGATAAGGCACATCCTTGCAGAAACCGTTGCGAAAAAACTCCGGCATAACCCTCGCTTCAGCGTATTGCCGGGATTCAGGGCTCATGAAATCGGTAAGCGGACGGCCGATTACATCCCGGCGGGAATAACCCATGGTTTCTATCCAGTAGTCGCTTACCGAGACCAGCTTGCCTTCCAGATCGATGGAGTGGAGCATGGCCGGGGTATGATGATACAAAAAACGGTAGCGGGCTTCGCTTTGGCGCAGGGCCTGCTCCGCAGTCCGGCGGCGAACGATTTCCCGGCTGGCCTTGCGATATAGAATCAAGACCGAGACACCGATCAAAATGCAGAGCACCGCTATCAGCGGACCGGCTGCCCGTAGCAGGGGAGCCGATAGCGCCTTGCCGATGGCCTTGCGGCTGCTCAAGTGAATAATTTTCCAGCCGGTAAACATATCTACCGGCTCCTGGTGCATGAAAAACACCTCGCCGTCCCGGTTCCTGGCATGGTAGGAATCAATCTTTTCAAATCCTATCCAGCGCCAAGGCCCCTTGCCGAACTGGCGCTCGCGGCCGATGAGGTCTTTTTCTGACTTGGAAAGGGGCCAGACGTGGTGAAAAAGCCACTGGGGCCGGTTGGAAATAAACACGACCCCCCGGGGATCTGTCACCAGGACGACATCGTCCGGAGGCAGGCCAAGCCGTTTCTCGGTTTCTTCAATCGAACTTTTTATCACCGCCACCCCAAGCACGACCTTTGTCCGGGGATCGTATACCGGATAGCTATGATAAACCCCCCGGCGCCCGGATGTGGTTCCCAGGGCCAGGTAGCTGGCGGGCTGCCCGGAAATTGCCTTTTTGAAGTAAGGCCTGAAACTGAAATCCTTACCCACGAAACTGTCTTTTGCCCTGCGATTACTGGAAGCGATGGTAATTCCGCGCCGATCCATCAGGTAGCAGACATCGACTCCCAGGGTAGCCTGAAAATGGTCCAGGATGGCATTGGCTTGATCGATGAAACGATGGTTGGAGCCGCTCAAGGCCTTTGCCAGATCCTGCATACCGGCCAGGGTGGCCACGGTTTTCGTGTTTTCCGACAAAAAGGCCGCCAGGCTCTTGCGAATCAAGGCTGCCTGCTGGACTACCTGCCTTCTGGCACTCTGGTAAGCTGCCTGACGCAGGGAAGTATAGTAGAGGAAGCCCCCGATGGAGGCCGAAACAAAGGCAAGAAAAGACAACACCAGCAGAATCGGCCTGAGGCGCATGTTGGCTCAGATACCCAGGTAGGCTTCTTTGACGTGCTCGTCGGCCATTAGTTCATCGCCGGTTCCGGACAGGGTTATCCGGCCGTTTTCCAGGACATAGGCCCGGTGGCACATGGACAGGGTCTGGTTGACGTTCTGTTCAACCAACAACACGGTGACACCCTCCTGGTTGACCCTTTTCACCAGATTGAAGATATCCTGGACGAGCAGGGGTGACAGGCCCAGGGAAGGCTCGTCGAACATCATCAGCCGTGGCAGCGACATCACTCCCCGCCCCACGGCCAGCATCTGCTGCTCGCCGCCGGAAAGGGTGCCGGCAAGTTGCTTGCGGCGTTCTTTGAGACGCGGAAAAAGATCGTAAGCGTATTCCAGGGTCTGGTAGCGCTTTTTCCTGGCCTCGCCGTAAAGTGAACCCATGATCAGGTTCTCCTCGACGGTCATGTCCGGAAAAAGGCGCCGACCCTCAGGGACATGGACGACCCCATGTTCGATTATCTTGTTGGGTGGCAGTTGATCGAGCCGTTGACCTTGAAACTCGATACTTCCGCTAAGGGGCTTGAGCAGAGAAGATATGGTCTTCAGGGTCGTCGACTTGCCGGCCCCATTTGCGCCCACCAACACAACAATTTCACCTTCCCTGACTTCGAAACTGACATCCCAGAGAACCTGCAAATCTCCGTAGGCAACATTGATAGAATCTACCTTAAGCATGTTTTTCTCCCAGGTAAGCCTCGATAACCGCCTTGTTGTTGGCCACTTCTTCCGGTGTTCCTTCGGCAATGGTCTGGCCGAAGTTGATTGCATGAATCCGGTCCGAAATGGTCATGACAACCTTCATGATGTGTTCTACCATCAGAATGCTGACACCGGTTTCGCGGATACGGCGAATCAGGTCGATGGCTTCGTCCAGCTCCGATGGGTTCAGGCCGGCCGCGGTTTCATCCAGCAAGAGAAGCTTGGGTTCAGTGGCCAGTGCCCGGGCGATCTCCAGTCTTTTGCGCCCCCCGATGGGCAGGCTCCGGGCCAGTTTGTCCTTTTCGCTCAGGAGGTTGCAAAATTCCAGGACTTCAATGGCCTTGCGCCGGGCGTCCTGGATGCTGTTGATCCGGCAAAAACTCGAGGCTGTCACGTTGTCCAGCACTGTCATCCGTTTCAAGGGCTTTACCACCTGGAAGGTGCGGCCGATTCCCAGCTGGCAGATCTTGTATGTCTTCATACCCTTGATGCTTTTGCCCCTGAAAATTATGTCTCCTGCTGTTAGGGGGAAAAACTGGTTGATGCAATTGAAGATGGTGGTCTTACCGGCCCCGTTAGGTCCGATCAGGCTTACGATCTCTCCTTCATCAACTTCGAAGCTAACGTTATTTACAGCGGTAAGGCCTCTAAAGGACTTGGTAAGATTCTTTATTTCTAGCAAAGCCATGCAAACCCTCTTATTCGTCTTAACCGGCGCTCCGCCTGGTCCGCATAAAAACCCGCTTGATGGTAGCCCAATCGCCCACGATACCGTTTGGCAGGTACATGATAACGAAAATCACCAGCAGGCCGAAAGCCAGGGCGTGGGCCTGGCTGATCCACTTTGGCGCCAGACCGAACAAAGAACTCCGGAATGTCTCCTGCAGACCCACCATGATGAAAGCGCCCACTGCCGGACCCCAGATGGTGGCAACCCCGCCGACGATTCCCACCAGGATAGCCATGATGGAAATAAAATGGAGCGAAAATACCACTTCCGGGTCGATAAAGGCCATGTAATTCATGTAAAATGCACCGGCCATGCCGGTAAAAAAGGCACTGACCAACAAGGAGACGTTTTTATACAAGGTAGTGTTTATCCCCATCGACTCGGCGGCATCCTGGTCCTCCCTGATGGAGACAAAATAGTAGCCCCACTTTGATTTCATTATCAGGTCGATTACCAGGATAGAGGCGACCGCCAAAATCAGCACGATGTAATAGTAGGGCAGCTTGCTCTTGAAAGACTGGATGATGAGAATCCCGACCATGCCCTCGGTAAGGCTCTCCCAGTTGATGGCTATCAGGCGCACGATTTCTCCGCCCGCCAGGGTAGCCAGGGCAAAGTAGGGTCCTCTCAAACGGAAGCAGACCCAGCCTACAAATAAAGCCACCAGCATGGAGATGATACCACCTGCGAGCATTCCCCACCAGGCCGAAAGGCCCAGGTGGGTGGGAAAGAGGCCGGCGGTATAGGCGCCCACCCCAAAGAAGATGGCATGCCCGAAAGAAACCTGGCCGGTGTAACCTGCCAGCAGATTCCAGGACGATCCGATGACCACCCACATCAGGCTGATTATCACCAGGTGCTGGTAATAAGGAGAGCGGACCACAAGGGGAAAGCCCAGGGCAATCAGGCCCAGGATACCCCAAAAGATTGTCTTTCTTTGCATATCAGACCTCACTAGCTTGAAACCGCTGGCATCAGACCTTTGTCAGGCGTTTCAACCCTCCGGGCAGGAAGATCAGCACCAGGACAAAGATGACGAAACCGACCATCTCCTTGTACCCCATTCCTATATACGTGGCGCCCAGGGATTCCGCCACCCCCAGCACTATGCCGCCCACGATGGCACCCACCGTGGAACCGAGTCCTCCCAGGATTGTAATCACGAAAGCCTTGAGGGTAAAAGCCCCCCCGATGTCCGGAAAGAGGTAGAAAATCGGCATCAGCAAAACCCCGGCCGCTGCCACCAGGGCCGAACCGATTCCGAAAGTTATCACCGTTATCCTGCTGCTGTTGATTCCCATGAGGGTCGCGGCTTCACTGTCCTGGGCCGTGGCCCTGATCGAACGGCCAAGATCGGTCTTCAGCAGAAACCAGAAAAGCAGGGCGGTGAAAAAGAGGGCAAACCCGAAAGCAATGCACATGGGAACGTTGAAGGAAATCTTGCCAATGAAAATAGCCGAAGAACTGTAGGACGTCTTGACGGTCTTGTAATCCGAGGAAAAGATGAAACGTGCGATTTCCGTCAGCACCATCCCGATCCCCACGGTCATCAGGACCTGGTTTTCGGGCAGTATCGACTCTACCTTGATCAGGGGGTTGAGCAAGGCCTTTTGAATGAATGCCCCCAACAAAAAAAGAGCCGGCATGGCCACCAGCAGGGACAGGTAGGGGTCGATATGAAAAAAATGGGCCAGCACAAAAGTGATATACATGGCCACCATCATCAGCTGTCCATGGGCCAGGTTGATTATCCCCATAACCCCCATGATCAGCGTCATGCCGATTCCTATCATGCTGTAAATGCCGCCGATAAGAACCCCTGAAACGATGGTTTGGATAAAAACATCCATGACAGTCCTTTCAGAAACTCTTTACGGAACCAAAACCGATTGATTCCGTAAAGAGTCAGGTTTTTCTGCTTCCAACTTGAATGCCCGTATCGAGGCTGTTGGGAATCAAGCTATCTAACCGGCTGCCGGCGCTTTTCCCGTTACCGGTCTTGACGCTCTAGTAGCCCCACACCTTCAACCAGTCTACGGGATACTGGAACGGCTTGGTGGCATGCTCCTTGGGCCAGACGAGTTCCAGCTTGCCATCAATCCATTGGACCACGTAGGTGGCGGCCTTGTTCTGGTTCTTCATCTTGCCCCAGGTGGTGAACTTGACCGGCCCGAAGACCGTCATCATATCGGTGGCATCCAGGGCGGCCTTGATGTCGGTATTCTTGAAGGACTTGGCCCGTTTGAGAACGTCTGCAATCACGTAACAGGCGGCATAGGCCTCGGCCCCATGGTAATCGACCGACTTGTTGAAACGGGCCTTGAACTTCTTGTAAAACTCCATGGCGCCCGGAAACGGCAGCACCTGGTGCCATAAGGTAGCTGAAATCACATAGTTTGAGGCCACCCCCGCGTTTTCCTTGAATTCCGGCATGGTGAAACCGGCTGCGCCACCGATGAACATCTTGGGAGTCAGCTTGAGCTCCTTGGCCTGTTTCATCAGCAAGGAGGCATCCATGATGTAAGAAATCATGTAGACTATATCCGGGTTCTTCTGCTTTACCCGGGTGAGAACCGGCTTGAAGTCTATTCCGCCGTGCTCGTAACCCTCTTTCAAAACAACCTTGAAGCCGAGTTTCTTGCAGGTTTTTTCAAACTTCTTGGCTCCCTTGGTACCGAAAAGTGAATTTTCATGCAGGATGGCCACCGTTTTGGGCTTGATCACCTCTGACAGCAGGGATTCCACAGCGCTGGCATACCGGGACACGGGAGGATTGAGCCGGTAGATCCAGGTCCAGCCGGAAGTCGTTATCTTGTCGGCCGAACCGGTATTGACCAAAAAAGGCATCGCGTTCTGCTGGCAGACACCCGCAGTGGCATAAGTGACAGAGCTACTGTAGCCCCCGCCGATCATTACAACCTTGTCCTTGGTGATCAACTTTTCGACCACCGAGCGGCCGACTTCAGGACGACCGGTGGTATCTTCGATCAAAAGTTCCAGTTTCTTGCCGTTTATTCCACCTGCCGCATTGATCTCCTCTTGCGCCATCAGGAAAGCGTCTCTTTCGATCTCGCCGAA
>JALVRI010000033.1 GCA_027031325.1 Desulfobacteraceae bacterium | reverse complement strand
GTGGCCAGCGCATATGATGCCTACATCCTGGAAGAAGACGGCAGCCTGGCCTCCAAGATAATCAACGAATACCGGGGATTGAATCTGAGCCGGCCGCCGCGCCTGACCTGGGTCCCCAATGCCCGCAGGGCTCTGGAACTTCTGGAACAGAAAGAATTCGACCTTGTCATCTCCATGCCCAACCTGGACGATATGGATCCTTTCGACCTGGGACTGGCCGTAAAGCAACGTAAATCCCGGTTGCCGGTGATTTTGCTGGCCCACAGCGAGCAGGGCCTGGATGCCGCCCTGAAGGGCAAGGATTGTTCCGGCATCGATCAGGTTTTCATCTGGTCAGGTGATTCCGATCTTTTGCTGGCCATCGTCAAGAGCGTCGAAGACCGGCTCAATGTCGATGCCGATACCCGCAGTGCCCAGGTGCGAGTGATCATCCTGGTTGAAGATTCACCTCTTTACCGTTCTTATTTTTTGCCCTTGATCTACCGGGAAGTCGTCCGCCAGACCCAGGAGGTGCTCGAAGAAAGCCTCAACGAGGAACACCGCCTGCTCAAGATGAGGGCCCGGCCCAAGATCCTGGTGGCATCAGATTTCCAGGAAGCCCTGGACCTCTACCGGCGTTACCGCCCATACCTTTTCGGTGTCCTTTCAGATACCCGTTTTCCCGATGGGGACCAATTGAGCCCCGATGCCGGTTACCGCTATCTTAGGATGATCAGGCAACAGATACCTGATCTGCCCCTCCTGCTGCTCAGTTCAGAATCCGCCAACCGCGTGCGGGCCGAACGGATCCCTGCTGTTTTCCTGGATAAGAATTCTCCCAACCTGATGGAAGAATTACATAAATTTTTTCTGGACTGGCTTGGCTTCGGAGATTTTGTTTTCCGGATGCCCGACGGGACCGAGGTGGCCAGGGCTTCCAATTTGCGGGAGCTGGAAAAAATAATTCCCCTGATTCCCGACGAACCCCTGGTATACCATGCCCAGCGCAACCGCTTTTCCAACTGGATCATGGCTCGTTCCGAAATCGTCCTGGCTTCCAGGCTGCGTCAGGCCAAGGCCTCGGATTTCAAGGACGTGTCCGAGATGCGACGCTTTATCGTCGATAGCATCCATGCCTTGCGCAAGTGGCGCCAGAAGGGGGTCGTGGCCCAGTTCAACCGCCGCCAGTTCGATCCCGACATTTCCGATTTTCTCAAGATCGGCAGCGGTTCCCTGGGAGGCAAGGCTCGCGGCCTGGCGTTCGTCGGCAGTTTGCTGCGCCAGTCACCCCAACTGGTAAGCCGTTTTCCCGGCATCGAGATCAAGGTGCCCCAGACCCTGGTTATTACCACCGAGGGTTTCGCCTCGTTCGTGGAATCCAATGGTCTGGGCCGCCTGGCCCACAGCGACTTGCCCGATTCCGAGATAGGCGAGGCTTTCGTGCGCGCCAGGATGCCCGAACACCTGATGGAGGATTTGCGGGCTTTTCTCGGGAAGATAGACTATCCCCTGTCGGTGCGCTCGTCCGGCCTGCTGGAAGACGCCCACTACCTTCCCCTGGCCGGTCTCTACAAGACATTCATGATCCCCAACAATCATCCCCGCCTGGAAGTACGCCTGGACCAGCTGGCAACTGCCATCAAGAGGGTTTACGCTTCCACCTGGTACCAGGAACCACGCAAGTATTCCCGCTTTACGGCCTACCGCCACCGCAGGGAACAAATGGCCGTAATCATCCAGCAGGTGGCCGGACAGAGCCACGGAGATTTTTACTACCCGGCGGTTTCCGGGGTGGCCCGTTCACAGAACTTTTACCCCATCGAACGCATCCGGCCCGAAGACGGTGTGGCCCAGGTGGCTCTCGGTTTCGGAACCTTTATCTCGGAAGGTGAGGGCGGCTTGCGTTTTTGCCCCAAGTATCCCCATATTCTACCCCATTTTTCCAATGTCGACGATATCCTCAAAAATGCCCAGCGCCATTTTTACGCCCTTCGCCTGGCAGGCCATCCGGACAGGCTGAATTTTGAAAGGGGATTGATCGTCGAGCAGCGCCAGGTTGCAGACGCCCTTGAGGAACTTCCGGTCCGGCAACTTGTCAGCACCTACGTTCCGTCCGAGAACCGCATCCGGGACACGGCCCAGATGGAAGGCCCCAAGCTGGTTACCTTCGCTTCCATTCTCAAACACGGAACCTTTCCCCTGGCCGAGTTGATCCAGGAACTGCTGTCTGTGGGACGCAAGGGAATGGGGTGCAACCTGGAGTTCGAGTTTGCCCTCAATTTTGGACAAGAACCTGAAAAACCACATGAATTTTTCATCCTCCAACTACGGCCGATGGCCATGGGCCAGGATCCTTTCGAGGTGGAAATAACCCCCGAACAGATCAGCAAGGCCTTTTGCTATTCAAGCCAGGCTCTGGGGCACGGCAAAAACGAACAGATTGCAGACATCGTCTACGTGGCACCGGAAACCTTCCGGCCCGAAGCATCCGACGGACTCCAACCCCATTTT
>JALVRI010000032.1 GCA_027031325.1 Desulfobacteraceae bacterium | reverse complement strand
GGGGACTTCCAAAAAGATCCCTTCAGCTATGTCACCGTACCCGCCGTTTCCCGCAAACTGCACGTGCGGTTGCTGGAAAACATGGCCAAGGCCGCCGAAATCTCCGAAACCAGCCCCTACAACCTGGTCCAGGGATCCGGCAAGCTAGGGGTGATCTGCAACGGGGTCAGTTTCAACTATGCCACGGATGCAATCGGCGAGCTGGGCCTGGAGGGCAAGGTAAAGGTCCTGCGCATAGGCATGTCAAATCCGCTGCCGGCCGGGATGATCACAGATTTTCTCAAGGACTGTGAAAAGGTCCTGGTAATCGAGGAGGGAGAGCCTTTCCTGGAGGAAGCCGTCAAGGCCCTGGCCCAGGAGGCCGGACTGACCCTCAAGATCGCAGGCAAGGGCAAGGACCTGCTTTCCAGGCTCTACGAGTTCGATCCCACCATTGTCTGCCAGGCCATGGCCAACTACTTCGGTGTCCAGTACGATCCGCCCCAAAAGGTAGATCTGTCCGACCTGCCCGAGGCTCCCATGCGGCCGCCCAACCTTTGTGCCGGATGCAGTCACCGGGCCACCTACTACGCAGTCAAAAAGGCGGCCGAAGGCATGGATACGATCTATCCAACCGATATCGGCTGTTATACCCTGGGATTCTTGCCGCCCCTCCAAATGGCCGACTTCCTTATTTGCATGGGTTCTTCGGTAAGCACCTCCTGCGGTTTTTCCAAGGCAACCGGGAAAAAGGTGATCTCGTTCATCGGCGATTCCACCTTTTTCCATTCCGGCATGACCGGCTTGGTAAACGCCATCTTCAACAATCACAATTTCACCCTGGTTATCCTGGACAACGGCACAACGGCCATGACCGGCCATCAGCCCCATCCCGGGGTGGACATGTCGGACTTCAACCTTGAAGGCTTCGGCCGGGTATCCATCGAAGAGGTCGTCAAGGCTATCGGGGTAAAGAAAGTGACGGTGATCAATCCATACAAGGTGGCCAAGAGTATCGAGGCCATCCGCGAGACCCTCGAGTACGAGGGGGTCTCGGTCATCATTTCGCGCCAGATGTGCACCTTGTACGCCAAGAGCCTCAAGAAAATAAAGGTCAGGGCTTTTACGATTACCGATAAGTGCAAGAATCACCGGGTCTGCATTGACACTCTGGCCTGCCCGGCGTTCTACCTGGAAGGTGAACAGGTTCGCATCGACGCCGATGTTTGCGTTGGATGCGCGGTCTGCGCCCAGATTTGTCCGGAAAACGCCATCAGGCCGGCAAAAAAGAACTCCTGATTACCCCCGGGGGCCTTTGGAGCCTGTTGCGAAAGGCTTAAATTTCCAGATAGAAGGACGGATACACCATGGATATTACTCGACTGATAATCGTTGCTGTCGGCGGGCAGGGCAACCTGCTGGCCTCCAAAGTCCTCGGCGAGGCAGCCTTGCTGGCCGGGGTACCCTTCCGCATGAGCGAAATCCACGGCATGGCCCAAAGGGGTGGCGTGGTTGAATCGGCCGTGGTTTTCGGAGATGCCAAAAGCACCATCATCTCCGATGGAAAGGCTGACATCCTGCTCGGTTTCGAACCTCTCGAAACCATGCGCGCCATGAACAAGTGCAACAGCCAAACCACCGTCATCACGAACCTTTCTCCACTGCCGCCTTTTACAGTGGCCATCGGAAAAGGTACTTATCCTGACCTGGACAAGCTCCGGCAGCAAATCGCTTCCAAGGTCAAGCGGCTGCTTGCCTTCGACGGTTTGGCCCTGGCCAAACAGGCCGGCAATCCAATGGCGCTGAACATGGTGCTGCTGGGAGCCTTGATTCAAAGCAATACGGTGCCCTTGACAGCCGAACATGTGAAAACCGCCATCAAGACCAAGACCAAGCCGGCATTTGTAGACATCAACATCAAGGCTTTCGATCTGGGCTTCGAAGCAGCGGCCAAGGCATCTTAAGCCACAGGCGGTCAAGCGTCAGACGTAAAGGCCGACAACTTCAGCAGGCTGGTGAATGCAATTCATTTATCTACTGAAGTTCATAACAAGAGCATATTTTATCAACACATTTCGTTCTGGCCTTGCAGGTCCAAACGAGAGATGGGGCCGCTGGGAAAACCCAGCCACCCCTTAGCCAACCAACCCAAGGAGGTCACCATGCCCTGGAACGACGAATTCGAATGCATGCCCCTGGAAAAAATGCAAGCCTTTCAACTGGAGAAGTTGAAAGAAACCGTGGAATGGGTAGCCAAACGGGTTCCTTTCTACCAGAAGAAGTTAAAGGAACTTGGCGTCAAGGCATCGGATTTGAAGAGCATCGAGGATGTGGCCAAATTACCTTTCACGGAAAAAAACGACCTGCGGGACAACTATCCCTTCGGCCTGTGTGCCGTCGACCTCAAGGACGTGGTCAGGGTGCACGCCAGTTCCGGCACCACCGGAAAACCCATAACCGGCCCCTATACCAAGGAAGATCTTGAAATGTGGACCGAGTGCATGGTTCGCAAC
>JALVRI010000031.1 GCA_027031325.1 Desulfobacteraceae bacterium | reverse complement strand
ACCGGGCGACGACGCCGAAGCCGTCCGCTGGTTCCATGCAAACCGGCTGCCTGAAATCGCTTTTTCCTCCCACCGCCGATTTGTCGATATGGCCTTAAAAATCTTTTCCTGAATTTTTTTCTAAAGTGGTCCAACAACCCTGCCGATAAGATCAACGGAGGGTTGTAACCATGTACATTCACCGTTACAAGATAGACAATGTGCTCGACGTCTACCGTCGCCAATTGAGCCGCAAGGCGGTCAAAAAACCCGGAAAAGCTGATGCCGCCGGCCGGGAGCCGGAAGAATCGGTGGCCATTTCGGCCGAAGGTAAGCGCCAGTCGATAATCGATCGCGTATCTGATAGTATTATCAAGAAGATCATAGACTCCAACAACTTCGAATACAGAGCCCAAAACAAAGAAAACAAAGGAGCAGCATGAAAAATGACCGATTCCAATAGGTTCATGCCGGCACCCGGAAAGACCATTTATTGACGCTTCCGGGAGGCCGTCGAAAGGGGGGATAATCATGTTGAACGGTATCGGAGACAGCGAGATCAAGATTCCATCCAGGGCTGCAACGGCTGCGGCCGGCGGGGATGAAATCCGGACCCAGCAGCAGGCTGAGGAAGTCAGGCGGGCCCGGCCGATTGAAAAATCGGAAGCGGGTCAAAAGTCCAAAAAAAACGAAAAAGAAAAGCAGGAAACTTCCCGCTACAAGCTGGAAGAAACGAAGATCATCTTTGAAAAATACAACAAAAACGGAGACTTGATCTTCAGAATCCCGCCAGACCACAAGGCTATCGATCAGAAAGCCTGATCATCGTCGCCTTCTGGTAGCTGCCTGTCATTCCACCCCCGAAGGGTGATCTATATCTTCACTCACCTCACCTTCCTTGACCCTTCTCCACAACTGTTCCAGTTGGTCTTTTGCAAGCCTGTCGACGCATTTGCCAATTTCGGCCGCCAGCTGTTCCATCTTCCTGAAACGCCGGCTGAACTTGGCCACCGCCCGGTCAAGGGCTGTTTCAGGATGGAATCCTGCAAGGCGGGCGACATTGACCAGGGTGAAAAGAAGGTCTCCGAACTCTGAAACGAATCTCCGTGAAACTGTCCCTGTACCGCCGGCGCTAAACTCCTGTTCCATCTCGGCCCATTCCTCGCGAGCCTTTGACATTACACCTTCCAGGTCATCCCAATCAAAGCCGGCCGCAGCCGCCCGCTGGGATATGCGGTAAGCCTTCAGCAGGGCAGGCAGGCCGGCGGGGACCCCGTCCAGGAGCGAGGCTTCTTCGCGGGCCTCTTTTTTTTCAGCCCGCTTTATCTCCTGCCACTGGCGGCGCACCTGGCCGGCGTCAGACAGCCGGGCCTGGCCGAAAACATGGGGATGACGCCTTACCATCTTGTCCACGTTTTGTTGCACAACGGCTGCCGGCACCAGGATACCGCTCTTTTCCAGCAGGAAAACCATAAATACTATCTGAAAAAGCACATCTCCCAATTCCTCGGCGATTGCCCGGGGGTCATTGCGGTCGATGGCGTCCACCAGTTCAAAAACCTCTTCAACCAGATAGATCCCAAGACTTGCCGGTGTCTGCCGACGGTCCCAGGGACACCCGTCTTCGGCCGTCAAACGCTCGACAAGTTCCCTTAAAGGTTGCAGCTCCATTTTCCAGGTCCTGTCTCAAGTCGCGGGGAACAAAACGTCACAGAAACGGTCTTCATTTCTGAACGGCCCACTTCTGTTTAACTGTCCGGGCCTTGGACATGAAGGTCCGTTTGAGGTTAGTGGAAGTGATCTTGGCCATGGTTTCAGAGATCACCATTGTGGGCCTGGCAAGCAGACTCTCTTTAATCAGGGGGGTATTGCGGGGTAAAAAAGCGGTGAATGCTATCACCAATACCGCGGCGATCAATACCGCCTTGGCCAGGCCAAAAAGCGCCCCGCCGATCCTGTCGATCCACCCCAGATAGACTATATTCATGAAATACTTGATTATGACGCCACAGATACTTATGGCCAAGTAAACCCCTATGAAAATCAGAAGAAAGGCCACCAGCCGGGCGTAGGCCGGGTTGGAAAAAATCTTGCCGATCGTGCCCGCCAGGGTGGGGTAAAATGTATAGCCGGCATAAAAACCACCTATCACTCCGATGATGGATGAAATTTCTTTTACCAGCCCCCTGAAAATCCCCCTCACCAAGCAGTAGACAGCGATTACGGCAAGCAAAATGTCAAAAGGATTCATGGCGATAAAAACCTGAAGCCAGTCAGGGCGAGTTGCCGGCCCTATCACCGGCCAAGCCCTGGATTGAAGAGCCGGGCGTAATCCGAGTCAAAGCCGTACTCGAAGTTCAGGACGCTAACAAAGCCGTATCTGAGCGTCAAGGTTTTTAATCCCGGCACAATGGATTCCTCACAATAACTTATTGTTTTTTATTTTGATGTGACTCAGCTTGAATTGAGGTTTGCATTAGGGCCAAAAGTTGGCTATTTGTTTCTAGATCGGCTGTATGGCCCAGGTGGCCGACAATTTTTCAGGGGGGTATTGACAAACCGGCCAATGGTTGACTCTGGCACAAACAATCAGGCAACCCGCCTGACTTTCACCGACATCGAGCTTTCAAGGCAGCTGTTTGGAGAACATAACAGCAACCTGCAGCGGATCGCCGACGCCCTGGAGGTACGTATCCAGGCCCGTGGCAACAGCGTCTTGATCAGCGGGCGGCAGGACGCCGCCGGCCTGGTTCAAAATCTGCTGACCCAACTGTATGGACTGTTGAAAGAAAAATATCCCATCTATCCCAACGATATCGATTACGCCATTCGGCTGCTCAGCTCAGACGCCGGGACCCAGCTCAAAGAAATTTTCCTCGACACGGTGTATATAACGGCAAAAAAGAGCGCCATAACCCCCAAGAGCAAAGCCCAGAAAGAATACATCGATGCCATCCGCGGTTGCGACATCGTTTTCGGGATCGGACCGGCCGGTACCGGCAAAACTTACCTTGCCATGGCCATGGCAGTGGCCGCCCTGGTCAAAAACAAGGTAAGCCGGATAATACTGACCCGGCCGGCGGTGGAGGCCGGCGAGGCCCTGGGTTTCCTGCCTGGTGATCTGACCGAAAAGGTCGATCCCTACCTGCGTCCGCTCTACGATGCCTTGCACGACATGCTGCGTTTCGAGAAAGTGGCCGCCCTGATGCAACAGGGGGTTATCGAGGTTGCCCCCCTGGCATTCATGCGCGGACGGACCCTCAACGACGCCTTTATTATTCTGGACGAGGCCCAAAACACAACTTCCGAGCAGATGAAAATGTTCCTTACCCGGATGGGCTTTAGGTCCAAAGCGGTCATCACCGGTGACATCACCCAGATCGACCTGCCTGCCAGCAAGGTCTCAGGGCTGGTGGAAGCCAAGACGATTCTCAAGGATATCGCCGGTATCGCCTTCGTATTTTTCAGCCAAGCCGATGTGGTACGGCACAAACTGGTCCAGGATATCATCCGGGCCTACGAGAAAGCAGAACCCGGAAACCGTCGGCTGACATGATAAGCGGTTGCCGAAACGGCCTTCAGGGCATCTTATGCGCAAGGGTAAAAATATAAATATTTCCAGACCGGCTGATAATTACCAGATCATCTTCAGCTGGATAATGCTGGCGGCGACGGTTACGATTTTCCTGATCATTCTGCACCCCCGCCTGATTGCCGAAAGGCCGGTATACCATATCGGGGATATAGCCCAACGGGACATCAAGGCCAGGTCTGATTTTTTCGTCGAAGACCCCCAGGCCACGGAGGAAAGCCGTAAAAACGCGGCCGCGGCGGTCCTGACCGTATATGATTACGACCCGAAGGTTGTCGCCAGGATTACCACCAGGGTCAATCAAGCCTTCGACAAGGCTCAAAAAATCATTCAGCAGTACCGCCGGCAGGAAAGCTCCGAAAACAAAGATGGGCCGCCCGGGCTAAAACCCGGGGCCGAAACCAGCTTGGGGAGGAAAAAGCTCGACCAACTATTATGGGATTTCAAACCCGAGTTTGAAGAGACCATCGGGCTTGAAATAAGCCGGGGCGCCTACCGGATCCTTGTCCGCGAACGTTTCTCCGAAACGATTGCGGCCCTGATAATCAAGATCGTTTCCCAGATAATGGACAACGGGGTGGTGGCCAACAAGGAAGTCCTGCTCCAGGAAAACGAGAAAGGGATAGTTCTGCGTGACCTAGTCACCCAGAAAGAACGGATCGTCAAGGCCCTGCGGCGCTTTTACGGCCCCGCTCAGGCCAAGGCCATGGTGAGAATTGTCGGCCAACCGCTGTTGAAAAAGATGAACTACAACCTGGTAAACCTGGTGGTCGACTTGAGCCAGCGCCTGATCCAGCCCAACATAACCCTCAACCGCCATGAAACCGAGCTGCGGCGCAATAAGGCCGTAACGTCCATCAAGCCGATCCTCTACCAGATCAAGGCCGGCGAGATGTTGCTACGCGAAGGCGAGAAAGTCACTCCGACCCAATTGCTCAAGCTGAAAGCCATGCAGGAGCAGGAGGAAAGCAAGCGTATATCAGTATCCGGAGCGGGGGTGGCCCTCATCCTGTCACTGGTGCTGATCGTGGTCTACGTGCTGGCATATCAGCGCCAGGCACGCTTTCAGCGCGATCACAACAAGAACCTGGTCTTCCTGACCGTTCTGCTGACCCTTGTGCTGCTGATCGTCAAGCTGTCCCATCTTTTTGCATCGGCTTTCATTCACAATGGGCCGTTTGATATTCCCACTTCCTCGGTGGTTTACGCAATACCTGTGGCAACCGGTTCCATGACGGTCTGCCTTTTTCTCGGACTGGCCGCCGCCCTCCCGTTTGCCCTGCTTTCGGCCATCTGCACGGCAATCCTCTTCCAGGGACGCTTCGATATCTTCCTCTACTTTTTCATAACCACGACCATGGCCGCCCTTTGGGTGACAAATTGCCGGGAAAGGAAGATTTTCATCCAGGCCGGAGCCCGCCTGGGCATCCTGAGTGTGCTGGCCGCCGCTGCGGTGGGCCTCTATACCACCAATGCCACCGGCATCAAGCTGCTCTGGGACTGGATATTGGCATTCATGGGCGGTTTCAGCAGCGGGGTCATCACCGCCGGGATAGCTCCCCTGATCGAAATGACCTTCGGCTACACATCCGACATCACCCTCCTGGAACTTGGTAACCTGGATTGTCCCCTGTTGCGACGTTTGATGCTGGAGGCACCGGGTACTTACCATCACAGCGTGGTTGTAGGCTCCCTGGTTGAAGCTGCCGCGGCCGAAATCGGTGCCAATCCCCTCCTGGCCAAGGTCTGCGGGTACTACCACGATATCGGCAAGATGAAAAAGCCGCTCTATTTCATCGAGAACCAGCGAAACGGCAAGAACCGTCACGACAAGCTGGCCCCTTCCATGTCGGCCCTGATCCTCATCGCCCACATCAAAGACGGTGTCGAACTGGCCCGCAAAAACCGCCTGGGCAAGCCCATCATCGACACCATCCGCCAACACCACGGGACCAGCCTGATCCAGTACTTCTACGACAAGGCAGTCCAGCTCAGGGGCAAGGACGCGGTCAACATCGACGATTACCGTTACCCGGGCCCCAAACCCCAGACCAAGGAGGCCGGGCTGGTCATGCTGGCCGATGTCGTCGAGGCCGCCTCCAGAACCCTTGACAATCCTACACCGGCCCGCATCCAGGGCCTGGTCCAAAACCTGATCAACAAGGTTTTCGCCGACGGGCAACTGGACAACTGCGAGCTGACCCTCAAGGACCTGCACAAGATTGCCAGGAGTTTCAATACCATCCTAAACGGTATTCACCATCACCGGATCGAGTACTCCGATAGCGGTGAAAAGGGCGGCGGAAAGATCAAAAATGGACGTTTTGATAGAAAACAGGCAGGCGAAGCATCCGATCAATCCCGCCACGATAAGGAAGAAGGCGAAGGCAGTCTTAAGCGCCTTGGGCTGTCATGATGCCGAGCTTTCCATCGTAATCGTGGATGACGGGACGATCGCCGAGCTAAACCGGACGTACCTGGATCGCGAGGGGCCCACCAACGTGATCGCCTTCGCCATGCAGGAAGGTCCTTTTGCCGAAATAAATCCCCACCTGCTGGGAGACGTGGTCATCTCGGCCGACACCTGCGCGGAAGAGTCCGCCAGGGCCGGTATCGCTATGGAAGCAAGGTTTTTTCAGCTCCTGGTGCACGGAATACTGCACCTGCTCGGCTACGACCACGAAAAATCTGAACAGCAGGCCAGACAGATGGAAGCCAAAACCAACCAACTTCTGGCCATCATCGACGTGGAACCGATATCATGGCCCGACTAGCCATCGACATTAACAGGCCGTTGAAAAACGTCATGAGCGCAGGTCAGGCAAGCCAAAATGCGACCCCAAAGCGCAGTTTATTGGTAATAAATGAGCATTTTGGGCAGGATCTTAACGCCCTCTGGCCAAGCGTAATAGTTTTTCAACAGCCTTTTAAACCACTGGCCCTGATCCGGGCTAAGGACAGTCAGGTCGTGCCAGACCCACCGGCCGTGGCCGGGGTCAGGATCGCCGTTGAACAACTCCAAAATCGTCTTTCAAGGAGCTGATCATGTCCAATTCACCTCTTACGTCTGATGATTCTTTCGTACTTGCTGTCACGGCCCCGGAAATGCAGGCAATGGACCGGCAGACCATCGAATCTTTCGGCATTCCCGGAATAGTCCTGATGGAAAACGCCGGGCGGGGTGCCACGCGGTTTTTCATGGAGCGGGTTTACGCCACCGCGCCGGGAAAAGTGGCGCTAGTGGCCGGCCGTGGCAACAACGGCGGTGACGGTTTCGTCATGGCCCGCTACCTTGCCGGCATGGGCATCCCGGTCACCGTCTACCTGCTGGCAAAATGCGAGGGCGTCAGGGGTGATGCGGCCGCCAATCTCAAGCTTTTGGAGCCTTTGAATGTCGAGGTGATCGAAATGCCGGAGGCCGGCGACCTGGACAGGCACAAAAGCGCAATGGTGCATGCCTCCTGCTGGATCGACGCCATGTTCGGCACCGGTCTCAAATCCGAGGTTCGCGGCCGGTTCGCCCAAATGCTGGATTTCATCAATTCCCTCGGCCGGCCCGTTTTCGCCGTAGATATCCCTTCCGGTATCAATTCCGATACCGGTCAGGTGTGCGGGACGGCCATCCGGGCAACGGCAACGGCCACCTTCGCCTTTGCCAAGATAGGGCATCTGGTCACACCCGGGGCCGAATACACCGGCCATCTTCGGGTTATCGACATTGGAATTCCCCGCCATGTCGTCAGTGGGGTTGCCCCCGCCCAACACGTAATCAACGGCCGGCTGGTCCGGCAACTGCTACCGAAACGTTCCCTTGCGGCCCACAAGGGGACCTGCGGCCATGTCCTGGTGGCGGCAGGTGCCCGCGGAAAGACCGGGGCCGCCGCCATGACTTCCGAGGGTGCCTTGCGGGCCGGCGCCGGCCTTGTCACCCTGGCCTGCCCGGCCCGGGTTCAGCCGGTCCTGGCCTCAAAGCTGACCGAAGTCATGACCGCCGCCATCGGCAACAACGAGCCCGGGAGCTTCGATGCCGGAGCCGCTGCCCGGATCCTGGCCCTGAGCGAGGGTAAAACCTGTCTGGCCCTGGG
>JALVRI010000030.1 GCA_027031325.1 Desulfobacteraceae bacterium | reverse complement strand
GTAACTGCCGAAGTATGCCACAACCTTGGGGTGATGTATGCCGGTCAACTTGTGGAAATCGGAACCAGGAAAGAAATCCTGGGGACACCGGCCCATCCTTACACCCGCGCCTTGCTGGCAGCCCATATAACCCTCAAAAACGAGCAAGACCCAAGCCCGATTCCCGGACCGGCTGCCGATCTGCACAGCCCGGCCAAGGGCTGCCGTTTTCACCGGCGCTGCCTGCACCCCGAGACTAACTGCCGCAACCAGCTACCGTCATGGCATAGCCTTTCGGATACGCATAAGGTGCTTTGTTGGGGAGCTGAGTCACATGAAAGCTAATTCGCAAGCAAGCGCCATCTGCCTGGCAGGTGTAACCCGCATCTACAGGAGCGGGAGCAGGCTGTTGGCCCACCGCCAAAAAATCATCAAGGCCCTGGACGGGATCGATTTGGATATACCGGCCGGATGCATATTCGGCCTGGTGGGAGAAAGCGGCAGCGGCAAGACAACCGCAGCCCGGCTCATGGTGCGCCTTGAAAAGCCCGACTCCGGGACTGTCCATATCCTGGGACGCGACCTGGCAGAACTGGGCGGCAAAAGACTGCGCCGATTCAGGCGCCGGATCCAGATGATCTTCCAGGATCCTTATCAATCACTCAATCCTTACCAATCCGTTGGCAGTATCGTCAGCGAGCCGCTGTCTTTATGCAGGCAATTGAGTAAAAACCAGCGCCGCGAAAAAGTCCTTCAAACATTGGACATGGTGGGTCTGGAGCCTCCATCGGCCTACCTGCACCGCTACCCTCACCAGCTCAGCGGAGGGCAACGTCAGCGAGTCGCCATTGCCAGGGCCATGGTCGTGGACCCCGAGGTATTGATTGCCGATGAACCTACCTCCATGCTGGACGCCTCCATCGCGGTCCAGATCTACCGCCTGATGCTCAAAATTCAACACCAGCGTAATGTCACCATGGTCTTTATAACCCACAACCTGGCCGCGGCCAACTTTTTGTGCGACCATATCGCTGTCATCTATCGTGGCCGGATACTCGAGAGCGGACCTTCCAAAAGCGTCATCACCTCACCCAGCCACCCTTATACCCGGGCGCTTCTGGATGCCTTGCCGCGCTTCGGACACATCTGGCAGGAACGCAGGTTCGAGACCATGCTGGCGAGCCCGCGCCCGGAGGTTTCGGAAAACTGGTGTGTCTTTTACAGCCGCTGCCGCATGGCCGATGACCTGGTGTGCCGGCAGCAACCGCGGCTGAAAACAGTAGGCAGTAATCACAAAGCGGCCTGTTTTTTGGATTGACGGCCATAGCAGGGAGATCTCCCAATGACATCGGGCGATACACCGGCATCTGACACCAAAGAGCGCAACAGTGTCCGTAAAATCCTGGAGTCCGGCGTTTTCAAACGCATCCTGGCCATCGAAATGATCCTGCTGATATGGTCGCTTGCCTGGCGGGCCTACAGCCAGGGGCCCGACGTCGATGAGCTGTTCTGGTTTGCAATCCGGATTATGGTCCTGGTTGCCATCATCATAGCCTTCGTAACCCTGTCCTTGCGCAGCTTCCTGGCCCGCAAAATCATAACTCCGCTTGAAATCATCGCCCGCGCCAACCTTGATGTTGATACCGATGCGCCCGAGGTCAAACCTCTCAATCTGCCTCAGGATACTCCCCTGGAGATCGTCCAGATCGCCGAAACCCGCCAGATGATGCTGGAAAAAATCCTGAAAGTGTCCACCGAACGGCTCCATCTGGTCAACTTCATCCGCGAGACCTTTGGACGTTACCTGTCCAGGAAGGTGGTCGACGAAATCCTGTCTTCCCCGGAAGGGACCAGGATAGGTGGACGCCGGGCCGCGGTGACGATCATGATGGCCGACTTGAGGGGGTTTACCCACATGGCGGAAAGCCAGGACCCGGAGCTGACGGTCAATCTTTTGAATCGTTTTTTCGACAAGATGGCCCGGATCATCTATGCCCGTGACGGAATGATAGACGAATTTTTGGGCGATGGAATCCTGGCTATTTTCGGAGTTCCGGAAAAGCACCCGGATGATCCTGCCCGGGCAGTGGCCTGCGCCCTGGAGATGCAAAATGCCCTCCACGGGTTCAATGCAGAGATAGCCGCCGAAGGCTACCTGCCGCTGGAAATGGGAATCGGAATCAACACGGGCACGGTAATCGTGGGCAACATCGGCTCGGAAATCCGTTCAAAATACGGAATCGTCGGCACGGCCGTCAACATCGCCTCCCGGATCGAATCCCTGACAACCGCCGGAGAAGTGTTCATCAGCCAGAGCACCTACACAGCCCTCGAAGGCATGCTGGAAACAGGCCCTCCCCAAACCCAGATGATGAAAGGCCTCTTACATCCCCTGGTATTCTACCCGGTCAAGGCCATCGGGGGGCCCTTCAGGATAAGCTTGAGGCAAGTCGAACGCAACACCAAGGCGGTTCCCATCAAGCTGCCCTTCAGGCTCTGGAAAGTCTCGGGCAAGCAAATCGTGGAACCGGCATATACCGGTGAGACCGCCGCCATAACCCAAGACGAGTTTCTTGTCAGCCTGCCGGACAGGATCGCCCCCCTGACCAACGTAAAACTCCAGGTCGAATTCTGCATGCAGGCCCACTGTTTCCAACCGATCTACGCCAAGGTTATAGCTTCGGAGGCAAACCCCGAGGGCAATCTGCAGCGCCTGCGCATTACCGCCATGAACCGGGCGGATCGCAGGGTTATTCAACAATGGATTGCGGAAGCAACTTAGACGGCCGAAAGATAAAATCATCCCAATCCCGGAGCAGGGCTTTGTTCAACCCGGATTTTGCAGCTGGCGAGTTTGGCGAAGATGCGAGGCCGAGGGCGGGCAAAGGTATTTGAAGTGTACAATCCGGGTTAAAAATATGCTCCAGGCCGTCCCGCTCCGGGCCGTGCCTTCCTGAGCGCCTCCCGGATTTCAGGCATCTTTTGTCAACCCCAGATGATGATAGGGCTCCAGGGTTTGCAAGCGCCGGTCTTCAAGAGGGTGGCCGACGGTAAAATGGTAGAGGCTTTGAAAAGTGTCGTCTCCAAGTCCCACCAGGTGGTGAACGGGGTCGTCAAAATAGCAGCCGATGCCGGTTCCCCGCAGGCCCCATGTTTCAGCCGCCAGATAAAGCATGTGGCCGATCATCCCGCACTGCCAATGCAGGAGGCGATAAAAATGGGGATCACCGCTTACCAACGAACCGAAGCAGGCCAGCATAGCCAGTGAAAAAGCGCTGTCGCCGGCTATGGGCTGGCGGCAGCTCAGCTCGGCCGCCTGCCGGGTGAAATCTCCTTCCGTCAGCAGGTAAAGCGGAAGAAGATCATCAACCCGTCTCCAGTTGAAATCCGAGGCCATGGCCTTGCGCAGCGAATCTAATAGTTTCCGGCCGGGCGCCAGGCAATATAGCCCGGGCGCCAGGCCTTCGACCCTGTGAACGAAGATCACCAGCCCAACCTGCCCTGCTCCAAGCCCGGCATTGAAAGGTGGCGTTATCCTGGACGGCAGGACGGCATCCAGGAGGGCAACGAAAGCGTCGCGCGGAATCGATCTGGAAGCATCGTATTCTGTCCCCGACCTGCGCCGGCGGATCACCCGGGCGGCGGCAACCTCCGGCCAGAATTCGAACCGTTGGTCACCTTCACGGTACCACCAGTGGCAAACCGGGGCGGATGGATCGCTCTTGACAGTTGCCAGGGAGGCCGCCTCGATCACCGGCCAGGCAACCTGTTCGCGGCTCAAACGGTTCGGCCTTCCGTCAAACCGGCATTGCCTGACCTTCGACATCCAATCACCCGGGAGACCGGCATTTTCCGCCTTGCGGCCCTGGCAGCTGATCCATCCGGCCACCTGGGGAACCTCCTTTTCCCGGGCCGGCCATTGCACCCGGTCGAAACCCAAAAGGCCCACAAGCTGTTCATCGCTCAGGCCTGGCAGGTAGCTGTAACGCCATCCAAACAGTGCGGCAGCCAAGGAAACGGCGGCCAGGCCGTGGCCCGTGTCCAGCAGGCAATAGCGGTAGGCCCTTTCACCGTATTTCCACGATTCCCTCCAGAAAATCGTGGACAAAACCACCATGAACCCGGGGCCACCAAACCAGGCTTCAAGTTCCTGCATCAGGGAATCATCCAGGAGAGCGCGTCTTTCAAGACGATGATGATAAGGGTCGTAATGGTAGATGCCTGCTTGCAGGCCTGCCGTTGACGGCAGGATGAGATGGGCCTCGGTGGGATGCAGATTGCCGCTGGAGGGGTTTATCCGCAGGGCCCATTTACCGGCCCCGGGAGCCGCCTTCCAGGCAGACAGCCCCAGTGAAAGCTCCAGCAGGCCGGCCAGACTATCCAGGGTGAACCGGCAGGCTGGAACCGTCTTGGCGGACATCAAGTCGCCGAAGTTAACCACAGGATCTGATTGCAGCAAGGCAAGCTCAACCTGCTCGGCTCCCTGGTAGTACCTGAAAGGAAAAGGTTGATTGGACCAATCGAGATAGCCGGCACTTCTGGCCATGCGGCCAAAATCGTGCTTGCTGCGATTGTGATAATCGATGATGGTCACAGGCGCCGGACGTTCCATGGATTCCCCTCCGGCTTCGATTCACTGGCCGAAATACTGATGATGGCTGAATTGTTGTGGCTCCTTGCGCTTGGGGGCCGCTCCCACCTTGGCCGGGTGGCCGAGGGGGATCATGGTCACAACCTCGTAGCCTTCAGGCACCTTGAGTACCCGGCCGGCCTTGTCGTGATCGAAAAGTCCCACGATTACGGTCCCAAGTCCCAGGTGATGGGCCGCAAGGCAGATGTTCTGGGTGGCAATGCCAAGGTCGTACATGAACCAGTCGCCGAACTTGGTGGTCACCTGGCCCTTGTAATAGCCCGAAACCCCGGTCTTGGCACACATGACCAGGACCACCGGTGCCTGGACCATGGCTTTGAAGGCCGGATTACCCTTGGGTGGCAAGGTGGCCTGGAGAGCTTGCTTGACCTGCTGATCGGTAACGATCACAACCTCCCAGCACTGGGTGTTGGCCCACGAAGGAGCCCACTTGACAGCTTCCAGAATGGTCTCCAGCTCATCTTCGGAAACCTGTTTTTCCAAATACTTGCGCACACTCCTGCGCCCGCGGATAACTTCCATCAAGTCAGCCATAACGCCTCCTGATGATAAGGTTGAAATTGCATTTTACCCGGGATTGTGCACTTCAAATGCCTTTGCCTGCCCTCCGCCTCGCATCTTGGCCAAACTCGCAAGCTGCAAAATCCGGGTTTTATAGTCTGAATTTTAACAGGCTGCTGAACCCGGGCTGTCAACCCGATATCTGTTTTCATCTCCTTGAAAGTATTTCCGCCAGAGCCTGATCGATATCAGGGTAGTCGAATTTGAAACCGTTTTCCAGCAATTTCCGGGGAAACGCTCTTTGCCCTCCAAGCAGGGTGCGGCCCAGATCTCCCATCATGAGCTTGACGACCGTAGCCGGCAGGGGCAAAACCGCCGGACGGCCGAGGGTCCGCCCCAGTGCTTTGGCAAAATCGCGCTGGACAAGAGGGTTAGGGCTGCAAAAATTCAGGGGGCCTTCAAGCTCCTGCCCGGAGACAATAAAATCCACCGCCCGCACCAAGTCTTCAAGGTGCATCCAGGACATCCACTGTTTCCCGCTGCCCAGGGGGCCACCCAGGAAAAATTTGAAAGCCGGAACCATGCTGGCCAGGGCTCCGCCGTCCGGACCCAGGATCACCCCAAAACGCATGGCCACCACCCGCACCCCGTAGCCGGCGGCGGCAAGAGCCTCTTTCTCCCAGTCGGAGGCCACCTTGGCCAGAAAGTCGGTCCCGGCCGGCTGCTCTTCGGTCAGGACTTCATCGTCCCTATTTCCATAATAGCCGACGGCCGAGGCGTTCAGCAACAGCTTCGGCCCTCCTTTTGAAAAAGACGCCACCAGGTTACGGGTAGTCAAGATTCTGGAAGAATAGATTTTTTGCTTGTAGGCGGCAGTCCAGTAATGAAATATGGTCTGCCCGGCCAAGTTGATCACCACATCTGCTGCAGACACCTCTGACTGCCAGCTGCCCGGGCTGGTTGTATCGGCGCTGATATGCTTGAAAGCAGAACTGTGATCAGATCCAGGTGATTTACTCCTTGCAATGGAGACCACTTCAAATCCGCGTTCCAGGAAATGGTCAACCAACCTGCGCCCCACAAACCCCGTTGCCCCTAATATGGAAACCTTCATGATGACCTCCCCCTGGTTTCGTTCCCTTGGAGAACGATTGTTTCAGGACAAGCACCCCTGGGGCCCCCTTGTTGACTGCTTGGCCGCTAAGCCTGGCTGCGGCAAGCAAATAACCGGGTGCCGGTTCATGGCCGGTAGATATAAAATAAGGCCGGAGGAAGGATTGTAAAACAAATCTCTTGCCTGACCCCGGCCAATATTTGGCGGCCGGCGGGACAACGGCCAATGCGGCCCCCCGGTAGAGTGCGCAAAGCCGCAAGACCGCTTGCGGCTTCAGATATTGTAATTACCGGACTCGATGTAGGGTACATCCTCCACATCCAGGGCGTGAATTATGGGCCGGTTGAGGCGCAATTTCAGTTCCTTGACAATTGCACGCTTTTTTTCTAGGCCCTTGGCAAACTCAAGGGCCGTATCCAGCAGGCGCTCCCGGGGACAGGTCTGGATAACGATGTTGTTTTCGGCGCATTGCCGGCCGGTAAGCCTGACACCGGTGTATTGCATCAATCGCAACAGGTGGGGTGGCACGACGCTGGCAAGCAGGGCGTTCATGCCGGGCAGGAAGGGAATGCCCAGGTCTACTTCCGGAAGGCAGAAATATCCGCGGTCGCTACGCATGAAACGAAAGTCAAAGGCGCAGCAGAAAATTGCACCACCGGCAAAGGCGTGACCGTTTATGGCCGCCACCGTAACCAGGGGATAGGTGACCAGGCGTTTGAAAACCTGGTTCAAACGGTAGAAAAAAGCCTTGGCCGTCTGCAGATCGTTCCGTTGCAAGACAGGAACAAGCCAATCCAGGTCCAGGCCGTTGGAAAAAATTTTTTCGTGGCCACTGTAGACCAGGATAGTGGTCGCCCGGGTGTCGTTTTCGATTTCGTCGAGAACATCCAGGATTGCTTGCAGAAAATCAGGATTGAAACGATTTTCCCCGTTGTCGAGCCTGATGATGGCAAGATTGTCATCGATTTTCAAATCGATCATCGAAATCCTCCCGTACCGGTCTTGGTTGTCCTGAATTTACACCGGCCGGCATTTTCCATCCAGCTTCAATCCGCGTGCAGGTTGCAGGATTTTTCCGGCCAAGGGGAAAAGCCGCCGGCCGATCAGCCGCGGCTTCGCTGAGGGGGCTGCTACCATACTACCTGTGACGTGAAAAATCAAAGGCGGCCGCTGCAAACAACGGCCGCCTCATCTTCGATTGGGAAAAGCTGCTCAGCAACCGCAGGAACTGCCCGATGTACCACAGCTGCTGCAACCGCCGGCGCCAAAGTCCATGCCGCAATCCAGCTTGAATCCATACAGGTGGAAATCGACTTTGATCGGCTTGGCTTTTTCCAAAAAAGCTTTGTCTACGATAAAGGTAAACCCGTCGATTTCAAAAACCTCGTCCGTATCCACAGGCTCATCCAGAGCCATGGCCAGTCCGGGGCCGCCTCAACCACCTTCGTTGAGAAAAATCCTGATGGGTTTGACTTCTTTCCCTTTGAAATACTCGGCAATCTGTTCCGTTGCCGCCGGTGTTACTTCAAGCATTTCGTGCCTCCTTGATAAATATAGTGCGGCCGGCAGCAGCCGGCACGCAGCCAACCCGTCCTGAAACTGGCCAAACCTAACCAGCGCCAAACGATTTGTCAATCCAAACCGCTCAATCCATGGTCATTATTTGACCCCCCACTGCCTTTTAAGATAGAAACAGGTGCTGTTGTACCAATCGGCCGGCCAAACCAAATCTTTAGCGCTCCTGGGCAGGATCGCTGAAATTTCACCTGCCGCTGATGAGCCGTAAGAAGGCCTTAAGTTACGCGCCCGGCCAATATTTCAGACCCCAATCGTTCTATAACCCGGCAGCCGCTGTCTTCCAATAGGCCCGGTAAACTTCCAGGTCCCTGTCTGAAAAGAGGACGAAAAACACCTTTGCAATCGTCTCATCCTGCTCGAGGAAGTCTATGCAGGTATCGATTGCGATCCGGCAGGCATCTTCCACCGGATAGCCGTATACCCCGCAGCTTATGGCCGGAAAAGCTATGCTGGTCACCTTGTGTTTGACGGCAAGTTCAAGGCTGTTGCGATAACAGGATCGCAACGCCACGGCATCCTGGGGTCGACCACGATAGACCGGGCCCACAGTGTGGATGACGTAACCGGCCGGCAAATCGTAGCCCTTGGTAATCCTGGCTTCACCGGTGGGACATCCCCCCAGGCCGCGGCATTCCTCCAATAGCCGGGGTCCGGCGGCCCGGTGGATGGCGCCGTCGACGCCTCCCCCGCCAAGTAAAGACTTATTGGCGGCATTGACAATGGCATCTACTTGCATGCGGGTTATATCACCCTTGACCACTTCAATCCTGTCTTTAATCGATGCGGACATGCCGGTTCTCCTTATGATTGCAAGCGATAAATTCGTCGCCAGCTTCGGCGTCAAAAATAAATCCGGATTACGCACTTCAAATACCTGAAAAGAAGTAATTTCATCAGTACGTCCGCCTGCCCTCCGCCTCGCATCTTCGCCAAACTCGCCGGCTGCAAAATCCGACCCTAAAGCGCAGTTTAGCTGGTAATAAATGAGCATTTTGAGCAGGATCTTAACGCCCTATGGCCAAGCGTAATAGTTTTTCAACAGCCTGTTAAAGTTCGTAAAGGGTCTCATCCCTGGCCGGCGGTCCAGGCTTGATCCCCCCCTTTCCCCCGGAGCTTACAGGCGGCATAAAGGGTTCCTCATTTTCGAGCACATCGGCCAGCTCGTCCTCGATGCGCTCCGGATCCTCCCCCTGTTCCATGCGCCTTAAGGCCTCCTGCATTCCATCCCCAAGCTCAAGGCCGGTCATTTCCGTGAACCTGCGCATGAGCCGGGCGGCCTGGCGAGGGTCATCCTCATCCAGTTTTCCGGCTTCTCCTGCCAGCAGGTGCATGGCCTTTTCCATGGCCTCTTGATCCATGGGCGGATCATCTGAACGGTCCTGTTCCCCGGCCCGGCCGGTAACGGCAAAGGAGGACATGCGGCGATCGAGGCGGGGTTTCTGACAGCGGGGGCAGGCCGGAACCTTGCTGGTATTCACCCTCCTGGAAAAAAAATTGAAAATCGTATTGCAACGATCGCAGTAAAATTCATAGATCGGCATAGGGGCTTCCTCCTTGCCAGCTAAGAACCACAATTTTAAATAAAAAAGCTCGATTTGCTTGTCAAGCGACACCACCGCCGAAAAAATCAGCCGGCTCGAGGCCCAAGGTTGTTGAAGCCTGGATTATGCAGCGGCATGTTTGGCGAATATGCGTGAGACGCATTTTGGTACCCCTGCCAGGTGTATTCGATCCTGCCATCGCCAGGCCATGGACGTTGACTTGCTCCAAGGGTTCTGGTAAGCGAGCCCCATAACTCAACACACTGAAAGGACAGGAAACCATGCAAAAGACTTTGGCCATCATCAAACCCGACGGGGTTGCCCGCAAACTGATCGGAGAAGTTGTCAAGCGTATCGAAAAAAGCGGCCTCCAAATATCCGCCCTGAAGATGCTCCGGATGACCAAAACCCAGGCCGAAGGGTTTTATGCCGTGCACCGGGACAAACCGTTTTTCAACAGCCTGACCGACTTCATGTCTTCGGGGCCGGCGGTTGTCATGGTACTGAGGGGGGAAAACGCGATTTCACGCTGGAGGGAGATGATGGGGGCCACCAACTACAAGGAGGCGGCCGAGGGTACCATCCGGCGCGACTTTGCCACCGACATCGAAAAGAACGTCGTTCACGGTTCGGATGCACCGGAAACGGCCGCTTTCGAAATAAGCTATTTCTTCAATGCCTTCGAACAAGTCAACGCCTAAGCCATCGGTAAATCTGGACAATGTGACCATCGTTCTCCAGCGGCCCCGTTTTCCGGAAAACATCGGCTCTGCCGCCCGGGCCATGACCAACATGGGCATCGGCAAACTAGTGGTGGTCAGCCCCGAAGATTGCGACCTGACACGCATCTGCCGCCTGGCCACCCATGCCGCCCTGGAGGTGGTTGAAAAGATGGAGGTCTGTTCAGACCTCAAAAGCGCCCTGGAACCTTTTCAATACGTGGTGGGTACAACCGCCCGCCTGGGAGGCCAGCGCAAGTTGACCACCGGGCCGGACAACCTGGCCCGGGAGCTTGTCTCCATCTCCGCCGCAAATAGGGTGGCGATCGTCTTCGGTCCTGAAGACCGGGGCCTGACCAACGCCGAGCTGCGCCTTTGTCACCGGCTGGTCACCATACCGACGGCCGATTTCGCATCCCTCAACCTGGCCCAGGCGGTCATGGTGGTATGTTACGAGCTGTTCCGGACCCGGAATGACGAACCACCGGCCTTGACACCCAGGCTGGCCACCCGCTTCGAACTGGACGGCATGTATGACCAGGTAAAGGATATCCTGATAAAAATTAATTATATCCAGCCTCAAAATCCGGATTACTGGATGAACAAACTGCGTCATTTTTTTTCCAGGCTCCAGCTACGGGCAGGTGAAGTCAGTATCATCAGGGGAATCTGCCGCCAAATAGACTGGTACAGCCGTAAATGCTACCAGGAAGGATACCGGAAAGGCTCCGGCCAGAAGGACTCTTCCACATGAATAGTGTCAAGATGGAAAAGCTTGCCGTCTTCAGCGATGAGCGCGGATGGGTCTTCGAGCCCCTGACCCGCGTTCAACTTGCCGGCCAGCAAAACGCCCACCTTGTCATCACCCTGCCCGGCAAGATCCGGGGCAACCATTTTCACAAGGACGCCACCGAAACCGTGACTGTTTTCGGACCGGCCCTGGTGCGTTTCAGGGAAGGTGATCTGACCCGCGATATCAACGTCCCGCCAAACGAGGCCTTCCAATTCGTCTTTCCGCCCGGAGTTCCCCATGCCATGCTCAACAGCGGAGACAAGCCGACAATCCTGATCGCTTTCAGTGACCGCCCCTACCTTCCTGAAAACCCGGACACCTTCGGCTGCCATCTAATATGACTCACAGCTGAAATTTCCCGCCAAAGACTAAATTTTTACCTGCCGCTACCGATATCAAGAGGTGGAATCCGTATTCAACAAGGCCCGCCAGCCTGTAACGACCGGCATGTTGAAGCCGGATAATTTACAATGGGAGATCAATCAGGCCATGGATGGCTCGATCAAAAACGTGGAAGGTGGAATCCTGGTTGTGCTTGTGATCAGCATCCTGACCTTGGCCGGTTTGGCAGGAGGTGGATACTGGGCCTATGGAAAATACTTTCAAACCAAGCCCCGCCTCAAGCTAAACAGCGTCAAGGTGAAGCCCGAAGTAATGGAGTTCCTCTACCGATTCATACCCAAGGCCCATGCCCTGGCAGTTGTCCTGGACGACGACATCACCTTGATGGACAGTGAAATCAAGCGACTGGAGGCGATTGCCAAAAAATTTCCCGAACAGAAGGCCCTGATTTCCGAACAGCTCCAGCGGATAGAAAAAACCCGCCGTAAAACAGCCGCCGAGCTCAATTCCGCCCTGGAGCAAATCAATACCATCTACGTAAGCTGGCTGATAGACCCAATCCGCGGGAAGAAGGTTTTGCTCAAAAAGCGACTCGACCTGATCAAATCGATGGCGGCCCTCCGCAAGTCATCCGCTAAGCTGATGGCCCGCCTGCGGGCCAACGCGCAACGTGCAGGAGGCAAATCGTGAAGAAAATCCTGATCATCGAAGACGATCGGTTCGTCCAGTCGATGCTCCGGCAAACCATCGAGCGGGCGGGTTACCAGGTTGAAACAGCCGACAACGGAAGCATCGGCCTCGATCTGTATGCCAGCCAGGCTTTCGACGCAGTCATTACCGACCTGATCATGCCCGATACCGAAGGAATTGAAACCATCTGCAAAATGAAAAAGATGAACGCCGGAGTAAAGGTGATCGCCATCTCCGGCGGGGGCCGCAACAGGGCCGAGGATTACCTCTTCCTGGCCAAAAAGCTCGGAGCCTGCTATACCTTCTCAAAACCGGTCGACCGCAAGCAACTCCTGTCGGCCCTCCATGCCCTGGTTGGGGATTGATCCCGGCAAGGCTGAGCGGCATCTTCCGGTCATGGCCGCGATGGGCTCGGCCGGGATCTACGGTCGGTTGCAAGGAAGGCCCGGCAGCCGGAGCCCGGTCTGTGTCCGACTCCGACAATCCGGTAAAGCCTGCAGATCCCCCTCCCAGCCTGCAGCCTGCCATTGACTTTTTCAACGGTTTGTGAAATTGTGACCGGCGATGCAAAATGCTGATTATCAGCTATAATCGCCTTTCAACGGAGCTTTTCAATGAACCGATCAATTCCTTTTCAGCATCCGGACATTACCGATGAGATGTGGTCCTCAATTGAACAGATCATTCAGAAAAACCGCAACAAGCCGGGATCGATCATCACCGTCCTGCGGGAATGCCAGCAGGTGGTTGGTTACCTGCCGGTGGAATTGCTGGATTACATCGGCAAGAGCATGAATCTGGCCCCAAGCGAAGTATACGGCATAGCCTCTTTTTACGCCCTTTTTTCCATGAAGCCCAAGGGCAGGCATACGATTAAACTCTGCCTTGGGACAGCATGCTACGTCAAGGGTATCAAGGAGGTCATGGCCCGTATCGAATCCAGCTACGGGGTCAAGGAAGGCGACACATCCGAAGACCGGCGCTTTTCCCTTGAAGCCGTAAGATGCCTCGGGGCCTGCGGCTTGGCGCCGGTTATGGTCGTGAACGAGGACACCCACGGGGGTGTCAGTTCCGACAAAGTTATCGACATCCTGGAACGCTATCAATAATTGGAGGGTTCCGGAGGTTTGCACCTTTGGTCAACCTTCCGAGACGACCAATTATACACCCTTGACAGTGAAATCATGAAAATTTCAGAGATAAGGGACATCCTGAAAGCCAAGGTGTTGGTCGGGGAAGATCAACTGGACACGATAATCGTCGGCGGCGGGGCCTCCGATCTGATGGACGATGTTTTGGCGGCCGCTGCCAAGGGGTGTGCCTTGTTGACCGGGGTGACAACCGAGCACGTAATCCAAACCGCCAAGATAGTTGGCGTAGGTGCAGTCATAATAGTCCGTGGCAAGAAACCTTCGGCCGAAGTGGTAGAACTGGCACGCTCTTACAACCTGCCTTTACTGCTGACCGACTATTCACTTTTCGTCTCCTGCGGGAGACTTTACATGAACGGAATCAGGGGACTGGACGGGTCCTGGTAAATCCTGGAGGAATGGTCTATGCCCAAGCTAACCGTCGACGATTTGAAAACCATCAAGGCCAAGCACATCCCGCGAACGGAATTCAGCGATAAAACCTACCTCCTGATATGCGGGGGTACCGGCTGCCACGCCACCGGCAGCATCAGCGTCAAGGATGCCCTCCAAAAAGCCCTGGCTGAAAAACAGCTTGAGGAAAAAGTGCGGGTGATCGAGACCGGCTGCAACGGGTTCTGTGCCATGGGCCCGATCATGGTGGTACAACCAGGTAACATCTTTTACCAGAAACTTTCGGTCGATGATATTGACGAACTCATCGAAAGCCACATCATCGGCGGCAAGCCGGTTCAACGACTTCTGTACAAGGAGCCCCGGACCAAAAAGCGGATCGCGCTCCAGACCGAGATACCGTTTTTCGCCAACCAGATGCCGCGCGCCCTGCGCAACAAGGGCTTGATCGACCCGGAATCACTGGAAGACTATATCGCCCGCGACGGCTACCTGGGAGCCGCCAAGGCCCTGCTGGAAATGAGCCCCCAACAGATCATCGAGGAAGTAAAGATTTCGGGCCTGCGGGGCCGGGGAGGAGCCGGGTTCCCGACCGGCCTCAAGTGGGAATTTGCCAGCAAGAGCCCGGGAGATATAAAATACGTTCTCTGCAACGCGGATGAGGGCGATCCGGGGGCCTTCATGGACCGCAGTATCCTTGAAGCCGACCCCCATGCGGTCCTGGAAGGCATGCTGATCGCCGCCCGCGCCATCGGGGCCTCCGAAGGCGTAATCTATGCCCGTACCGAGTATCCCCTGGCCATCAAGCGCCTTGAAATAGCCATCGCCCAGGCAAGAGAAAACGGCTTGCTGGGAAAAGACATCCTGGGATCAGGGTTTTCTTTCGACATTTCCATCTACCAGGGCGCCGGGGCCTTTGTCTGTGGAGAAGAAACGGCCCTGATGCGTTCGATCGAGGGCAAGCGCGGCATGCCCAGGCCACGTCCGCCATTTCCGGCCCAAAAAGGGCTTTGGGAAAAACCGACCGTCCTCAACAACGTCGAGACTTTGGCCAACATCGCCCAGATCATAGTCAACGGCGGAGCCTGGTACGCCTCCGTGGGCACAGAAACCAGCAAGGGAACCAAGGTCTTCGCCCTTTCCGGGGACGTCAACAACATCGGCCTGGTGGAAGTCCCCATGGGTACCACCCTGCGGACCCTGATCTTCGATATCGGCGGCGGAATCCCCAAGAAACGCAAATTCAAGGCCGTCCAGTTGGGCGGACCTTCCGGCGGCTGTGTCCCGGAACGTTACCTGGACACGCCGGTGGACTACGAAGCCATCGCCAAGGTCGGTGCCATTATGGGATCAGGCGGGGTCATCGTGATGGACGAAAAGACCTGCATGGTAGATATGGCCCGTTTCTTCATGGAATTCATCCAGGATGAATCGTGCGGCAAATGCACCCCCTGCCGGGAAGGGACCCGCAGGCTGCTGGAAATCCTGGTCAGGATTTGTGATGGCCAGGGCCAACCCGGCGACATAGAAGCCCTGGAAGAACTTTCCCAGGTAATCCGTTCATCTTCCCTTTGCGGCCTGGGGCAAACCAGTCCCAACCCGGTCCTGTCAACCCTCCGCTATTTCCGGGACGAGTTTGAAGCCCATATCCATGAAAAAAGATGCCCGGCCAAGCGCTGTGTGGCCCTGCTGAAATTCGAAATAGATCCTGAACTTTGTGCCAAGTGCGGTCTGTGCGCCAGGAACTGTCCGGCCGATGCGATCCAATGGGAAAAGAAACAGGTGGCCAGGATAGACAAGGAAAAATGTATCAAGTGTTTGACTTGCTATGAGAAATGCCGTTTCGGTGCCATCCAGTAAGTGCCGTCACGGCACCCGGGTGGACACACGAGTAGGCCGGTTTTCAGGCAACATCGCTTGTTGAGCGGGTCAACCCTCAGGCAGACGGGAGCAACGCCATGTACACTGCAGTCATCATCATGGGAGGGCTGGGATTGGTGGTGGGGCTGGGACTAGCCATCGCCTCCAAGGTATTCTATGTTTACGTGGATCCCAAGATAGAAGCGATCGACGATGCCTTGCCGGGTGCAAACTGCGGCGGCTGTGGATATCCCGGTTGCTCGGCCAATGCCGAGGCCATAGTAGCCGGCAAATCGGCACCCAATTCCTGCGTGGCAGCCGGGCCCGAAGTGACTGAAGCCATAGCCGCCATTCTGGGTGTCAGCGTCGAAGCCCGCGAACCCGACATAGCCCGCCCCGGGTGCACCTACGGTGTTTCCGAGGCCGAAACCAAGTTCCTCTACGACGGGGTCAACGATTGCCGGGCGGCAGCCTCCTTGAACGGCGGGATGAAGGTTTGCAGCATCGGCTGCCTTGGACTCGGAACCTGCGCCCGGGCCTGCCCCTTCGACGCCATCACCATGGGGCCGGCCGGCCTGCCGGTGGTTGATGAAAAAAAATGCACCGGTTGCGGCACCTGCGAAAGGATCTGCCCCAAAAACATCATCACCTTGTCATCTGTGACCAGGAGAATCCTGAAAGAGTATACCACCGAAGACTGCACCACGCCCTGCCAGCGGGCCTGTCCGGCCGGAATCGACATCTCCGCTTACATAGGTCAAATAGCCGAGGGCGATTACCATGGCGCCGTCCAGACAATCAAGGAACGCAACCCCTTCCCGGCCGTGATCGGACGAATCTGCCCCCGGCCGTGCGAAGACGCTTGCCGCCGCCAGTTGGTGGACGAACCGGTTGCCATCAATTTCCTGAAACGTTTCGCCGCCGACTACGAAAAGCAGGTCGGCAAGCGGATTCAACCTTACCGGGCGCCGGAAACCGGGCGCCGGATGGCCGTTATCGGTGGCGGAATCGAGGGGCTGTCGGCCGCTTTCTTCAGCGCCCGCCTGGGTCATGCCGTCACAGTTTTCGAGGCCCAGGACAAGCTGGGCGGCTTGCTGCGTACGGCCATTGCCAAGTACCGCCTGCCCGATGAAATCCTGGATTGGGATATAGCAGGTGTTCTCGAAATGGGCGTTGCCGCCGAGACGGGGAAAACACTTGGCCGTAACCTCTCCATCTCCCAATTGACAGCCGAAGGATTCGAGGTCATCATGCTGGCATCCGGAGGCTGGGACAGCCGGCTGGCCCGTACCGGCGGAGAACCGGAACCTGCCATCATCGGCTGTCGCCTCCTGGTGGACGTGCTGCGTGACACATCCGAAAAACCCCTCCAGGGTCACGTTGTTCTGGCAGGAACGGGAGCCAAACTGATCGATTCCGCCCGCCAATGCCTGTTGAAGGGGGCCGCCAAGGTGACCGTGGTGACTTGGGACACCCTGGAACCTGCCGGAGATGGCAACATCGAGATCATTTCCAATGCGACCGTAAACAAGCTCCATGGCCAAGGCGACCAGTTGGCGGCCATTGACTGTCTCCACCTTGAAAGCGGGCAAACAGATCGTATCCAAACCTCGACCCTGGTCCTGGCTGCGGGTAGAATCCCGGAGTTGATAATCAAGCCGATAATGATTACAGATAATGAAGCGGCAGAGAACAACCAGGCTGCCGCAAAGAACGGGTCGTGGGAAGCTTTTGCGCCTTACAGGCCGAACTTGGAAAGATGGCACAACGGACTGCTTGGACCCGGTGCTGTTTTCACCGATTTCAGCGCGGCCATCAAAGCCATAGCTGCCGGCAGGCGGGCAGCGGCAGCGGCCCACAAAGCCCTTTACGGTATTGAACAGAAACCGGCCGACAATGTTTTGAAAGCCGATTCCTATATTCAGGACGTATACCACGTTGAAGGTGTTTTGCCGACGGCCAGAAACTTGATGCCCCTCAATCCCGAAGCGGTCAACAGCGGCAATGGTGAATTGGAGCTGGGCTACGACCAAAAGACCGCCCTGGCCGAAGCCGGCCGTTGCCTCCAATGCGGATTGATATGTTATCGCCGCAGCGACCGCAAGGCCGACCAGGACGTGGTCATGGCAAGCGCCGGTTGACGACCTTCCGGGAGAAGAGATGGTGAGATCCAATGGCCATAGAAGAAGGCATAGTCATAAACCAAAAAGGCGGTAATCCCGGACTGGCCCTTGTCAAGACCGTCAGGTCGAGTGCTTGTGAATCCTGCTCTGCAAGACATAGTTGCAATGTTGATCGCAACAGCCAGGAAATGGAAGTTACCGCCCTCAATCTGGCCGGCGCTTCACCCGGTGACAGGGTCTGCGTTCAGGTTGAAACCCGCTCCCTGCTCAAAGTCACTTTCATGACTTACCTTTTTCCCGTCATCTGCATGCTGATCGGTGGTCTGGCCGGACACCAGTGGGCCCTGGCCAGGGCCTCGGGTAACGAGTCCCTCCTGGCCGTCCTTGGCGCCGCCGGCGCCTTTGGCGTCAGTTTTTTGCTGCTGAGACTGGTGGCGCGTAAAATGGAAAAGGATCTGCGCTACCAGCCCAAAATTACGAGGATAATTCGCAAGGCCCCGGCCGGTGGACAAGGCATTAAAGCCCCGGGCGCCCAACCCCGGGATCAAGGGAGGGATTCATGACAGACAGGGTGTTCATCACCCGGGATGATACGGCCACCTTCATTTGTCCCAAATGCGGCAATACCACCACCGCCGACGTCTCCAAATATGCCTACCTGGACAAACGTGTGCGGGTAAAATGCACATGCTCCTGCGGCCAACGTTTCGAAGCCATCCTGGAAAAACGCAAACAATTTCGCAAAAAGACAAACCTGCCGGGATCATACGTCTACCACGGACAGAAGGGAGAAATGGACAAGGGTCTGATGACTGTAATGGATATTTCCGGCAACGGCCTAAAACTCAGGCTCAACGCAGCCCGGGATTTCAGGATCGACGATATACTGGAGGTCGAATTCCACCTGGATGACAAGCGACGGACACTGATTCGCAAAAAAGTCATTGTCCGCAACGTCAATAAGAACATCGTGGGTACGGCTTTCAGCCCCCACGAGACCGAGGACCCAGCCCTCGGCTTCTACCTGCTTTCCTGAAATTGAGTCGATTTTTCGCACCCGGCCCGGGACCCGCCTTGGCCCTGGTTAAAGTTCAGAAACAATTACCCGATATAATTTTAGAATGATTTAACAGGCGGTTGAAAAACGTCATGAGCGCAGGTCAAACAAGCCAAAATCCGACCAAAAAGCGCAGTTAGTGGTAACAAATGAGCATCTCGAGGAGGATTTCAACGCCCTCTGGCCAAGCGTAATAGTTTTTTCAATAGCCTGAAACCAACAATCCGGAAAGGGTGGCCTTATGGCTTTCTGTGAATATTGCAACCGTGAACACCGGGTCGGCTTTGTTTCCACCCGTTTTGCCGGCACGGACGGGGTAAGCCTGGAAACAGAAAAATGGGCCGAAGTTTTCGAAAAAGAAGGTCTGGCGTGCTACTATTTCGCCGGCGAAGTCGACCGCGATCCGCAACGCTCGTTTCATGTTCCTGAAGCCCATTTCCAGCATCCGGATATCAAGAAGATCTACAACAGCTGTTTCGGTGTCACCAAGCGCAAGCCGACGACAACCCGTGAAATCCACAATCTGTCACGATACCTCAAAAAACGGCTCCATCAATTCATCAAGAAATACGACATCGACCTGCTGGTCCCTGAAAACTCTCTGACCATACCCCTCAATCTGCCCCTTGGAATCGCCCTGACCGAACTGATCATGGAAACCGGCATGAACACCATCGCCCATCACCACGATTTTTTCTGGGAACGCCAGCACTTCATGGTCAACGCCTGCTGGGATTACCTCAATATGGCCTTCCCGCCCCACCTGCCGTCCATCAAGCACGTGGTGATAAACTCTTCGGGTGACAACCAGCTCAGCTTACGGACAGGAATTTCGGCCACCATCATTCCCAATGTCATGGATTTTGAAAACCCACCCCCGCCGCTGGATGAATACGCTTCTGACGTCCGCCAGGCGTTGGGATTGCAAGAATACGAACTGCTGATCCTCCAGCCCACACGGGTTGTCAAGCGCAAGGGCATCGAGCACGCCATCGAATTTGTCCGCCGCTTGGGCGCCAAGGCCAAACTGGTAATCTCCCACGCTTCCGGTGACGAAGGCCATGACTACGAAAGGCGTATCTGGGAATATTCGCGCCTGATGAACGTGGATACCCTCTTTGTTTCCGACATCATCAGCGACCGGCGGGGCATGACTTCAGACGGCCGCAAAATCTATACCCTGAACGATATCTATCCCCATGCCGACCTGGTCACATATCCTTCCAACTTCGAAGGTTTCGGCAACGCCTTTCTGGAAGCCATCTACTTCCGCAAGCCGGTGGTGATCAATAACTACTCGATCTATACAACCGACATCCGGCCCAAGGGTTTCGCTGTCATCGAAATCGACGGATACGTGACTCAGAAAGCCATCCGGCTGGCAAAGAAAGTGCTCCGCGATCCTGATTACAAACAGAAAATGGTCGACCACAACTACGAGCTGGGCAAACGCCATTTCTCCTACCGTGTCCTGCGCCAAAAACTGCGCAGTCTGATCACAGACTGCCTGCCATGCCGCCTGGGCATCCACTGAAACAATGCCCAATGCTCACCAGATGCATTTTGTTGACGGCAGTTGATGATTTCAGGCCTTATCCAGGAGTAAAAAGTTTGTACCCCTTCGACATTTCGGCTTCAACCCGAATCATGCAGCCGGCAAGTTGGGCGAAAATGCTAGGCTGAGAGCAGGCAAGCGCATATTTGAAGTGCGAACCCGGGTTTGACCAATTGACGTCTGCCCGCAAAACGCCTCAGGCCGTGGCCGGGCTTTGACACGGGCGGCTTTGATAGGCTATGAATAACCTTAAGATGGGTGGATCCGGTTTCCCAACAACCCGGTCACATTTGTCTTTGAGTGCCGCAATTTAGAGGAGAATGGAAAGATGGAAGATTACGACCGCTGGCTGAAAGCGAAACTTGCTGCCCGGTGCGTCGAGGCCCTTAAAAAGAACGGCTTTGATGCTCACTGGGTGCAGACCATGGATCAAGCCCGCCAGCTGGTGGCCGGCTTTGCCGCCGAGTTCGAAAGTTTTGGTTTCGCAGGTTCGGCCACCACCCGGGCCCTGGGAATAATCGAAATGCTTCGCCAAAACGGCAAGACCATCTATGATCACTGGAAGCCTGACCTTTCACCCGAACAGGATCTGGAGATCCGCCTTGCCCAGGGACGTTGCGATTGTTTCTTGTGCAGCGCCAATGCCATATCCCTCAGCGGGGAAATCGTCAACGTGGACGGGGTCGGCAACCGCACCAGTGCCATGGGTTTCGGTCCCCGCAAGGTAATTATCGTGGCCGGCACCAATAAGCTTACCCCCGACCTGCACTCGGCCCTGCGGCGGGTAAAGGAAGTGGCCGCTCCCATGCGGGCCAGGAGCCTGAACATGCAAACCCCTTGTGCCGAAACCGGTATTTGCGTAGATTGTAATTCTCCCCAGCGGATTTGCCGGATCACCACAATTGTTCACCGGCGTCCCAGCATGACCGAAATGGCGGTGGTTCTTATCAACCAGGATATCGGTTTCTAGATATTGAGAGCCCCAGGATGGACGGAATGAAAAGATCCCCGAAACTGAAACTTTTGGGTCACCTGCCGGCGTGGATGCCGGTTTTGGTCATTTTTATGCTTAGCTGTCCTCCCGGGCGCACAGGGGCGGCAGACCTGACCGGCCCGCCGACTGTCTCCGATATCATGATCATCCAAGAGCTCGATTTTCTCAAGGCCGACGCCGCCCGGCGCAACCTTATAAA